>JAPPII010000120.1 GCA_028820845.1 Candidatus Poribacteria bacterium | reverse complement strand
TATCAAATTTGCCGCTAACAAGGATTTAACCAATCCCAAAACTACTTATTGCGTTTATTTTTAGGTTTTACTGTAAAAAAAGAGGAATTTTGGATGAGGACTTGATGAATCTCACTGGCACAGGTTAATCAAAATTCGAGCGTCAGTGCGATGAAGGGAACGATAGGTAATTGCGCGATCGGTACCTCTTTTGTGTAATCTTGATTGTAACGGACTTGAAGGAGATTAGTACGGTTATAAGCATTCCACAGTTCAAAGGTGACTCCGCCTTTCCAGTTGTTGATGTGAATGAAGTACCAATGGAATTCCTCAATCTGAAGAGACCGATGGAACCGTAGATCCAAGCGATGATATGCTGCGGTGCGTTCTGGATCGCCGTAGATTGGCAGCCACGTCTCGTTTTTTGTAAACGGATTGGTATAGGGTTCTCTATCTAACAACGGTGAATACAAAATGCCGCTCTTATATTGCCAATTCGCGCCAAATTCCCAAGATCCCAGTAGATAATTCAGACCAATTCCCAAAACATGTGGTGTGCTATACATATAAAAGCGCTCCTCGTCCCTTGGTGAGTCTTGACGTTTGGAGATGGTATAGGCATAGGAGAGCCAACTCCGAAAGGTGTTACCGATTTCATGTTCCAATGAAATCTCGATCCCTCTCACGTATCCAGTCCGCTGATTCTGATAGCGGCTTTCGGATTCATTGTAGGTAATCATATCTTGAAGGTCTTTGTAATAACCAGTAATGCCGACTCTCATTTGCGAAACTAAGGACTTCTGAGGTTTTAGTTCTTTTTGCAAGGTTATGACATAATGCTTTGCCAAACTGGGAGTGATTTCTGGGTTCTCCTTCCCGAGCAACACTTGATAGGGTTGTGGGTTTTGGATGTAAATACCGTACATGAAGCGTAGGTCTACTGGGAAAAGCGAAAGTCCATCGACATTCGCGAAACCCGGTCCGAGTGTTACACCGAGGAGCCCGCGCGGCTGCAGTGAAAACGTGTCTATCAGACTGAGGTAACTCGTCCGCATCCCGACAGTGGCGTAGAGGTCAGCATAACGGAACGAAGGTAGTTGCTGCGTTGCTTGCAAATATCCTTCAAGGCGGTGTGAGATTGTAGGTGTAGAGGTAAAAATTTTCTCTCCATCTTGTTTGAGTCTGAAGTTATAGTCGGGATCCCCTTCTTCAGGTGGACGCGCCCCGTCGCTAATCAATGTTGAAGGGAGTCTCGAAAGAACGAAACCCGACTCCAATAGCGTTTTTGGAAACTTAGCCCAATACTCAAGATCTCCCCGTAGGGCATAGACGCTTTCGGTATTTCGATAGGAGTAGCCTTCGCCAAAAATGAATTCTGTACGAGAGAACGAGCGCGTCAGTGATACAACGGAGCTGAACTGACTCTCTTTCTCAGAATAGAGATGAATGCCTTGTGAATCGAACGGGTTATTTGAACTTAGCGGACCCTGCAAGTCGCCATCAGACACTTCGGCCGAAGTGAAATTAAATTTAGCGGAATCATCTGCCGCAATGGCGTTGATAACTAACTTGTGAGTGCTGTTTAATTGATAGACTGCTTTTCCCTGATAACTCCAGAAACTTGGTACCTCGGTTACCAAATCGTTTTCGATTTCCAACAGACGAGGTAGTAATTCAAAGAGCGGCTCCATATAACTCCGCCGTCCAAAGGCGTACCAATACCCGCGTTCTCCTACGTTTCCTTCAAAGAAGGCTTGTCCATATACTGGGTTAAAGTTGACTGTTCCTCCGAAAGCGGTATCAGTCTTCGTGCGGGAGTGGATGTCAATCACGGCTTGTGAGTCGGAACCGAATTCTGCTCCGTATCCACCCGGATATACCTCGATATTTTCAATCACTTCAGCGTTGACCGTTGAAACGATTCCTTGGAGGTGATATGGATAACCTAACGGTAATCGATCAAAGTAGTAAAGATTGTCTTCAGGTCCGCCCCCGCGGACAGAGAGGATTCCGACGAAATCATTTAGGAGGCCGACACTTGGGAGGCTATTTAGCACGCGAATCGGATCTCCACCGCTCCCCATTGCACTCCGGATTGCCCTACCACTGAAGGTATGACGCGGCTTCTTCTCTAACCGTTGGACTTCAACCGGGATTGGATCTAAACGGGTGGCCTCGCCTGATGTGTCGTTCTCAGTTGGGTCCAGCTTTTCGGTATCATCGGTTTGCGCGAAGGCATTCAGTGTACCTACCAGCATTAAAAGAATTAATATATATCTCACGTTCCTGGGTCCTAAAAATGATTAGAATTCTGCTGTAATCCCCAAATAAGGGATAATAGGTAACTGGTTGATGTCGTTTCGTCTTTCGAGGCAGTCCTCTGGTGTTCGACAATCCTCGGGATAATTGAAATCGAGCAAGTTTGCGCGGTTATAGGCATTCAGGAGTTCGAGAAATGTCCCGAGTTTCCAGTTGCCGAATTGGAAGGTTTTACTGACGCGCAGATCCAACCTGTGATACGGTGGCAAACGGTCCGAATAAGTTTCTGCGAAAATTGGGATAAAGATAGGTTCTCCGTTCCTTGGGTCAACCCCGATATTTGTGCCTTCACGAGGCGTATAGGGGTTCCCGGTTCGGTACTGCCATTTCGCGCCGAACTCCCAGGTAGGCGTGAGGTTGTAGCTTGCGGCGATCGTTGCCACGTGTGTCTGATCAAAGGAGTAGGGTCGATAGGGTTCACCGGGGCGGTCTCTACGTTCAGAAAGCGCGTAGGCGTAAGAAATCCAACCGAAAAATCGTTCGCCACTCTGGTGCCGTAGGAAGATTTCGGTGCCTTGTGCGTAACCTTCACCTTGGTTCAGATAAGCGGCTTCCTCATCAACAGTCACCAAGCCCCTCAGGTCCTTGTAATAAGCCGCCATTTTGATTTCTGTGTCTTGCGAGAGTTGCCGTTTGAGTTCAAGGATATAATGACTTGCCTGACTTGACTTTAAAGCCGGGTTTCCTATGCTCGGAGAGAGGAGTGCTGGCAGGGGGGTCTGGTTGTAAAGTCCGTAAGAAAATTGAAGTTCGGAACTGTTGGGCAGTCCTATCAGGATACTGCCTCTCGGTTGGATAGAGAGTTCATCAATACGGTTGAAATAATCGAAACGGAGTCCATAGACGAGGGATAGATATGGCAGGAGTGTGTGTCTGTTTTGCAGGTAGCCTTCGATACGTTGTCCGCGCACGTATTCGTCTAAATCGACCTTTTCTTCAAGTCGGATATCAAAGTCGACTTCCCCCTCATCGGGTATCCGAGTGAAAGTGCCAGTAACCTGTCCGGGTTCGAGTCCGAGAATTAACCCGGATTCCAAACGGTGCCTCGGATTTAGTTCGTATATAAGGTCTTCACGAAGTGTGTAGTTGGGCGCGTCAATTTTCAAGGAGATCGTTGGACCGAAATTGGCATCAAAGAGGAAATCTGATCGGGTTAGCGATAGGTAAGAGGTGAGTCGATCTGTGAGAAAGGAGCGGAGGTGGAGGCCTGCGCCCTCGAAACCGCTCTCGAAACTGATGTTTCCTCTAAAATCTTCGTCTACGTCTTCACCGTCGAGTTTCAGGGCAAATCGGTCGCCTGAGGCAAAGAGGTTAAAAAAGAGTTGATGTTTTTCACTCAGATCGTATCCTGCCTTGAGTTGATAGTCCCAGAAACGCGGAAAAGCAGTGATAGCACCAGCGTCAAACGCCAGCGATCCGACGAATAGGTCAATGTAGCTTCTACGGCCCGCGGCATACCAGAACCCGTTTTCACCGATTTTACCTTCGAGAAGACCCTCTGAGTAGAGAAGATTGAGATTAAACTTTCCACCGAGATTCGCTCGGCTATTGTCTTGTGAGTAGATGTCAATGACGGCTTGGGAATCCACGCCATACTCGGCACCATAGCCTCCAGCATAGACATCAATTCGATCAATAATTTCGGAGCTTAAGGACGAGACGAGTCCGCCAAAGTGATATGGATAACCGACGGGAACCCTGTCGAAGTAGTAGAGGTTATCTTCATCGGAGCCACCGCGGATATAAAGTGCCCCGCTGAAATCGTTCGCAACACCAATTCCCGGAATAGCGGGAAGGGCGCGGAGCGCGTCACCACCTGTGCCGGGTAGACGTGTAATTTCTTGTGATTGGATACTTTTTTTGCTGACGGTTTTAGGGTCCCGTTCGCCGGTTACCTCGACCTCATCAAGACGGTACTGCGCTGTACCGACGTAAATCTCTGGCTTTGAGGTCTGCCCTGCTACAACAAGAATTGAGCTTTCATGTGTTAATTCGGGGTCAACCGAAGTTATAACTAAAGTGTAGGCACCCTCAGGGACGGTGCTGAAAACGAACTTTCCATTTTCATCTGTTTTTTGACGTTCATCTGTCTGAACAATCCGGACTTCTGCATCTACTAACGGTTCCTGTGTGATGTTGTTATAGGCGGTGCCTTCGATTGTGCCTGTTTGGGAAAAGGCAATGGTTGGCACGAAAAGGAACGTTAGCAGGCAGAGAAATGTTTTCATGGCGGTTGGCAACTCCTTTTCTTGATGTCTTAGAGGATAGTTTCTGGTGTATGCAAACGTTAGCAGCCAGCGAAATGTTTACATGAAGTTCGAGGCTGTGCTCCTGGGTGTTTTAGAAAATTGTGTGGTGTTATGCAATAGAAAGTATACAATTTTCTGTTGTAGAATTGCCAAGCAAATGGAAAAGTAGGGGTTTTAACTTTCTGGGAAGTTTAATTTCCGTTGGTTTGGGACTTTGTAGGCATTCTATTTAAGGGCGGGTTTGGCTCCCGCCCATTGTTTTGTGTTCTAACGGGCGACCGCCTCAGCACCGAGATTTTCCTGAATCCATGTGCGGAGTGGTACATCTTTTTCACCGGGAGAGGTATAGCCGTGTCCGCCCGTGCTTTTTCCCAAAATCTGCTGACGAATTGGATCAGAGCGTTCCATCCAGTGTGCCACGGTCATGTCGTCGCGAGGTTGCAACCAGCGGTAGCTATAGCCGTAGAAGAGGACTTTACGAATGACATCGGAGGTATTTCGTCCTGCAGCATGCCAGAGTCTTCGGTCAAAAAAGACGGCGGTTCCGGGTTTGGCGAAAACAGGGGTTGCGTTTTCAGGATCCGCGGTCTTGTCTTCGGGCATTTCGATTGTATTCCATTTCTGGCTCCCCGGTATCACGGAGAAGTTGCCGCGTCCGGGAATAGATGTGTCAGTGAGGAAAAATGCGACTTTCAAGGATACACGTGGGCGCGGCTCGCCCTCCAACTCGAAGTTGAGTCTACCACTGTCTTGATGCCAGCCGAGACGTTTCTGCTCGTTATGTTCCTCCGGCGGCAGCGGGGGCATCACAATCAAGTGAGAATGGTAGAGTTTGATGTTCCACCCCAAAATTCCCCACACTTTTGGGAAAGTTGTGTGCCAATCGAGCAATTCAATAAAGGCTTCGTCCCTGCCGACGAAATCGAGGAGATTGAAGCGCGCATCGGTGGGAAGTTCCTCTTTACCTAAATGCTCCGCTCCGACTCGGTCAACAGCGGCGATCAATCTGTCGACCATTTCTTGTGGGATCGCATCCTCAACTGCAAAGAAACCGTTCTCTTCAAATTGCTGTTTTTCTGACTCAGTCAAACAGTGTTCCAGACATAGCGGGTTCATTGTTTTCCCCTTGTAGAAGCGACTTTGCGTCGCGATGCATTAATTTGTGAAAAGTTTACACTGAATTTAAATTCACGTCAACATCAAAGATATTTCTAAAAGACTTACGCAAAATTGATTTGAGGTGCTTATCTTTGGACAGTAAGGGTTCTTATTCCTATTATAGGATCGGTGCGGTTAGAAACCGCACCTACCAGTGAAGATCGGTGCGGTTAGAAACCGCACCTACCAGTGAGGTGCGTAAGTCCAGCCTAATGAGAAGCTACAAAGTTTTCAGAGGCTACCTGCTTCGCACGCTTCACGGCGCGCCATCTTCTCCAAAAATTGACACCGGCACTACAGAGAAAACCGAGGCCGATAATGCCAGCGGTTACACCCCCTAATGCTAACTCAGGTTTCACCGTAATACCGTAAACTGCTCCACCGATAAGGAAAGCGGCAATCAGTATATCTTTGAAGCTATTTTTCTCTGTCCGTTTTTGAAGGAGCTGCAGATTCGCGAGTTTTCGTTGCTTTATATAGTCAATAAGCGGCGCTATGGGAACATGTACTGACGCAACTTGCCCGGGCGGTGCCTCCCGCACGCAACGGAATCCGATATTACCAGCAGTGTAATCTGGTGGCGCGTGTAAGCGATTGGCACACCGAAAATAGCGTTCCGCCGTTCCATCACGGACTTCCAACCACGAGCCGCCGCGTAGGATTTTGTGTTTATCGTCCAGATTGCGTCCATTTTTTTGACGCTTTGTGTCGGGATAGGGTTGATACCAATCTGCAGTCCATTCCCAAACATTTCCGACGGCTTCGCCGATTCCGTAAGGACTCACTATAGCAGGACGCACACCTATAGGGGTGAGGTGTGCTGTTAGGATTTCTGAACTTTCTGGCGCGGTTTCTGCCGATTCAGATTCCTCAGAAACAAAAATATTGCCCCACGGATAAATCCGACCATCGGGACCGCGACAGGCTTTCTCCCATTCTGCCTCTGTCGGAAGCCGCTTGTTTGCCCATTGTGCGTATTCGTTACTGTCATACCAACTTACATGGACGACAGGGAGATTTGCTTCTTCGGGTGTGAAGTTCCCATTTTTCCAATGTGATGGTGGAGAATGACCGGTTTCCCGCACGAAAAGGGCGTATTCGGCGTTGGTTACCGGATACTGCTCAATGAGATATGCTTCGAGAAAGCGGACATGCATTGGTGCCTCATCGAGTTTGGCATGCTCCGAATTCGCTAAAGCCGTGCCGTAAAAGGCTTCAATGTCAGTGCCCATAATAAACGCACCGGATGGGATGAGCACAGTGTTAGGAGGTTTTCGCCCTTGATTCATTGATTAAAAGTTCCACGTCGCTGTGGTATACTTGGTTTCGGCTAAGGTTTCTGCTTGCGCGCGCTCCACCGATGACAATTTACCTGAATAAAACGCAATGCCGATGTTAAATGTTTCAGATATTGCTTTGATGAGTACGCTTTTAGTTATGGAACGTCCATCTGTATTGATGGCAGTCGATTTTTCGATCAATATCTGCTGGACTTCGCAGTCTCTTGAGACACGTCTTAGGATAGACACAGGCGGCATATATAGTGAAATATAGCCTTGAAACATCATCCCGTTTCGGTTTCGCCTGACAGAAACGCCTGCCAATTTTTTGCCCTGGCACATGACATCGTAATCGGCGGGGTTTGTTAGGCAGATATTTTGGCTGGTTTGCGAGACATCGGTATCCACAGCATGGCACTCCGCGGGGATACCGAGTGTTTCAAATGCCTTGACGAGGCCTTCTCCGAGACGTTGATACACTTCGGAGATACTCTTTTCGCCTGTATGACGCGGGAGGATTAGCGTATAAGTTAAATCCCATCCATGTACGACAGTGCCGCCGCCTGTCATCCGTTTCACTAACTCGATGTCGTCTGCACGACACGCCTCCACGTCAACTTCTGAGGCAATGTCTTGGAAATAGCCGAAACTGAACGCTGCGGACGACCATGTGTAAAATCGCAGTGTCGGATTCGGCTGTTCTTTCTGTGAGAGCAGCATCGCTTCGTCAACTGCCATGTTCATCGCCGCACGGTTTGCTTCCATCTTCAATAGCCGTCCGGTTGTTTGCATCATGATAACGCTACGCGGCACACTGCTGTGGTGTGTGCATCGCAGTACCAGAAATATCCATCCCAGTACGTCATTCCATGGGGTTCGGGATGAGGTTCGGGTATCTCGATTTTGTTCAGATGGCTGCCGTCCTCTGGGTTGAGGTGAAAGATTGCGCGATGGTTCGTCTCAACACACCAGAGATCGTCGCCAATCCATGCGATGCCGTGGGGTCGATCGCCGGGAGCCGGGAGCGTGTGAATCACCTTGAAACCGTCTTCGACATCGACCTGATAGATGGTCGCAGCGGGAGGCACTGCCAACCAGAGTTTATTGTCGCGCCATTCTAAGCCGTGTGCACCGGTCTGTCCTGCACCGGGTGTGTCGTAAGAGGCGAATGTTTTACCGGTTTCTGGATCCGTTGAAAGGATTTCACAACTGTAGGTAGAGGCGAGCCAGAGGGTATCGCCTGTATCTGTGATCCCACTGCCTCTGTCGGAGCCAGTGGCGAGTGTCTTTTTTACATCGCCGTCGTAGGAGACGAGATGCACCTCATTGGTCTGCTGGTCAAGAATCCAGAGCCCTTCTGCTGTGGCTTGCATTCCGTTGGGTTGTGGACCTGGGGAGTCAAAAACTTTTTCGATTGTCGGCATGGGAGACCTCCGCATCCGATATGTCTTACTTGGGGTTTTATTGTATACGGTTTAGGGTGGGGTGTCAAGGATTTTTATTTCAATAAGGGTTTCTTTTTTTTATTTATCTTGGTGTTCATTAGTATTGAAGGGAATTATGTGGATTGACACGCATGTATAGATTTCTTTTCAATTGTTAGGTTTTATTACGTCTACGGCTATCTATTTTACCTTTATCGTTAAAAAAGACTTTATTTTCACGTAAATATTGCTTTAGCAGTTCTTTGAAAGTATTAGCACTCCAGGGAACCTGATATAGAATATTATATATTTTTGGAGGCCAATTATTATGATATTTTAGGTATCGATCCCGTGTCGCCCAATGGATTTTGAGACCGTCTCTAGCAGGTAATACCTTCGTAACAGCCAATAGTTCTGCGTACTCTGAATATTTTCTGTAATCAATTGAATCACGACCAAATCGTTTAATGTTTTGTGAATAAAGACAAAAGTTAAGCATTGGATCAACACCAGGAGCTAACTTTGCTATACCAATAGTGAGCGTATAGATTCTGCGTTGACTCCATTTATTCCAACCTCGAATCTCTACTTGGTTTTCCGTGTTCATAGAAGACCAATCGCGGTTGGATCGCTCTAACAGTTCTTTAAAAGTATTAGCACCCCATGGGATTTGATAAAGCATCTCCGGTTCTTCAGGGGGCCACTCATCAAACCAATCCATGTCCCGTGTCCACCAGTCGACTTTCAACCCATCTTCAGCTATGGCTATTGAACTGCCAGCTAATAATTCAGCACCACTTGGAAAGTCAGCATAATTTATTGCATTGTACCCGAATCGTTTTATTTTTTTTGCATAGAGACGGAGGGTTAATTCCGGATCAATAGCACGTTCCCAAGTAATCCCAATGCCGATTGTATAAAGTATACGCCGATTCCAACGATGATTCCATCTATCGAGGCATTCCATCAGGAGGAGGATAATTGCCGCGAGTCCACCAAGTCCGCCCAAAATAACCCAGACTTCCTTGATCCATATCATACTTCATCCTTATTTATTGAAAAAACTATCCAATGAGTCCATGCTAATTGGAGAAAAAGGTTTTATCTTTGTCATACAGGTGTTATTCGACAATATCATCTCACTATTTCAAAGTCAAGAATTCTGAACTTCACCCATGTTTTTATTACTTTACGAAAAGTAGTAGGTTCAGAACTGTCCGCGGGACCGAGATGTGTTGATAACTTCTTAACACTACTGTCACTGACGTCGCCTGTTACACGCTTAGCTGTTCCGGAGCGAAATCACTATTGCCAAGTGAAACTGCTTGTGTGCCAAAAGCGACAGCCTTTAGGATTATTAAATCCCGTTTCTCATCAACCGCGGTGTAGCCTTCTATGTTAAATTTTGTCTCTTTGCCTACCAGTTTTGCGTAGCCTCTTACTGCCCCTTCTACAACGTGGAGATTGGTCGCAATTTGGCCATCTCCGACGAAGAATCCACTACCCAATGAGAGCGGTTGACCGTTGGCATCTTCCATGACAAGCAACACCGTGGAACGGAAGGCTTTTTGAGCGATCTGTTGAGAAGTCTGAGCAGTTGCGACAGTTACTATACAAGATAGGAAAAATACTGAAAATACCAAAGATACAAAGTGCTTTATCCTTTTCTGTATTCGATCATGATTTTCTTTCCATTGTCTAATGATGAAGTCGTAAGTTTCATCTGAGGCGCAATGAACTGCGACTTAACACAAGCGATAAATCACCTTACTACGAACCGATTAACGTTCTCGTCTTGCATAACCGGGCCGAAAGTCGTTGATGAATCTGTTCAACCCGTTGCCTTCTCGCGCTAATGCTTTCATCTCTTCAATGTCATCCTCGTCTGCACTGTCGTAGGTGTACAGATAGACACCACCACTCGTAAACTGGATTCTGATGAAATCCGGTCCCTCCTCATAAGCAGCGATTCCCGAATTTCCGTGACGATTTCCATAGCGTTTCATGTTTCTCTCCTCTATGAATTCAGAAATTCCATAATGTGCAATGAATTGCGCTACTACGAACCATACCTCTTTTGATACCCACATATATTTTGAAGATGCATCTATTGGTAGTCAGGCGATTTATCATCTGTCTGTGTAGATTCTAATAGAAATCATCTCATTCATAGAATAGCACAGCCAAACCTCGTTTTCAAGTAAAATTATCCCAAGAATCAAGATGGAAAGGTCAGGGTGGCGGATAGAAAGTCTCTATTTTTTCACATCCTGACTTTACCCGCTTTTGTTTGACTCTTACTCCTTTTTGTGGTATACTATCTGCTAACTGATTTTAGTAATTACGGGTTTCTCTAAACCGTTTTGATCCTCTTCAAGGAGACACTCATGGCGAATAGCATACCAACGATCCCTGAAGACCACTGGAGCCGTCCAGTGGCTCTGGCTCCTGACGGGCAGTGGCTCTCTTTACGGAAAGTGGTAGAAGAAGAACCCGCCCGGTTTTCCTTTATCCAATTGACCTCTGAGCAACAGTCAGAATTGGTTGCGGAACGCATTCGACAGCGTCCCAAATTTGATATAGGTATCCTTGGGTTAGGGGTCCTGAGCAAAAAGCGTGCTATTAATGAAGTTCAGGCGCGAATGCGCATAGGACGCACCCTAATTGAAGTTGAACAGCGAATGATTGCACGTTTGATTGAACGGGCACGCGAAGGGAACCTCTGATCTGCCAAATAGGATGTTATTTCCCACCAGAGGCCCTGTGTGGCATTAGTACCTGATTTGAAAATTCTTGTTTGCGGCGTAAAGTCCCGGCGAGTGTCACACGCGTGCTCGGCGTTGATTTGGAATGCCCCACGCGCGTTCCGTGTTGATTCATGCGACGGGCATCATGGAACAAAAGAGCAGCATGCGTCAGTTGACAAGACTTGCACTACTTGCTACTAAGACCTGACACAGTGTCCTTGAGAAGAACGGTAGTCAACAAGTTACCCTCGGCCCATCTATAGCCTTGGCTGGCATTCATGACAAATTTCCTCGCCCTTTAGGGTGGGGTAGGTTGCAGTCATCTAAAATATAGTCAAATTTATACAAATTTACCTTGACAAAACGCACAGAACCGTCGTATAATTAACGTATCAGGTTGGCAAGCAGTGTAAGCATTACCGCTTGGTAATGTGCTTGCCTCCGACTTACACACGGATGAAAGCCTGATACCTGATAACCATGAGTTTACGAACACAGAAGATAGCACTCAACCCGAATAATAAGCAGTCGACGCTTATGGCACAGCATGCAGGTTATGCTCGTGTTGCGTATAACTTCGCTTTATCGTCCTTCAAAGTAGGCTTGGATACAGACGAATGGCGAAGTTATATTGACCTAAAGCGTGAATTCAATGCCATCAAATATAAGAAGTTTGACTGGTGTAAAGCACTCTCACAGAATGCCTCCAAGAATGCGATACACAATCTTGGAGACGCTGTCGCGCGTTGGAAAAAAGGACAAAACAAGTTTCCCGTCTATAAGCACCGATCTGGTAAATGCTCTTACCAAGCAGATAATGGACTCGGAACTGTTGAAGTCTACAAAAAGCGTATCAATCTCCCTAAAATCGGTTGGATACGCATACGTGAGGAACTCCAGTGGACTGGTGAAATCACGAAAGTTGTTGTGTCAAAACATAACAACAAGTGGTTTGTGGCTATTACCGTCAGGAACTTGGATAGCAATAACTATAATCACCAAGCCCTTTTGTTTGACGATAGACAACCGATAGGTGTTGACGTGGGTATCAATACGCTTGCTACCTGTTCAGACGGCACAACTTATGAGAATCCACGCCCACTGAAACGATATGAGCGAAAGGTGGCACGTGCGAACCGTAGACTCTCTCGTCGACAAAAAGGTAGTCAGAACTGGTATAAAGCGAAAGATGTGCTTTCTGCTGTTCACGCACGTATCGCGAATATCCGTGAGGACGCTCACCACCAAGCGACAATACGGATTGTCCGTAAGGCAAGTGCCATCGGTATTGAAACGCTTAAGATTACCAATATGCTCAAAAACCGTAAACTCACAAAGGCACTATCGGATTCAGCACTTGGGGGTTTCCTAACGAAACTCAAGTATAAAGCGGATAGGCGTGGTATACCGATAACCGAAGCACCGCAATTCTTTGCGAGTTCCAAAACATGTAGCCATTGCGGACACAAGAAAGCAGATTTGACGCTCTCAGAACGCACCTATCACTGCTCTGAATGTAGCTTTGAATGCGACAGAGACCTAAATGCTGCTATCAACCTGTGTCCAACTTAAACCTTAACACTTCGCCACGAGTTGCGAGGAGAAGTAAAATGCCTGTGGAGTTCGTGTAAGACCTCGTTGGGAGGCAGTGGACGTTGAAGCAGGAATTACGGCATCAATCAAACAAACACGTTAGATTTGTATAGATTCTAATACATTTTAATAGGTTTGTGAGATTTGTTTAAGTCCTAAACAGCGGTTACTGACTTGCCTTCACAATAGTGTATTCCTGGGGTTGACCATCAACAATTTTGAACACGCGGATACCCGCAGCAGGTTTGATAGGATGACGGTTCTCATCAAAGCCGGAAATAGTTGTTGCCCCTTGGTAGTCAGTGATAGCTGTAACTGCATCCCGAATCATAACAGGGTCTGTTGATTGCACGTTTTCAATGGCTATTGCCAATAATTTCATGGCATCGTAACCTAATGGTGCAATACCAATAGTCTGATCCCCAAACATAGTTTCATAAGCCACAGTAAAATCTGGGTCAAGCTCGTCTGAGATACTACAATAGTAGGAATTTTCGAGGGGTGTGTTATCCTCTAAAATGTCTAACATCAACGAATCATCCCAACCATCGCTGCCGATAAAGGTGGATTTAATGCCCATCTCCCGTGCCTGCTTTACTATGAGCGGGCTCTCTGGCGGAAAACTTGCGAGAAGCAGAACGTCAGGGCTTGCCTCTTTGATTATCGCAAGTTGTGCGTCAAACATTGTATCGTCTTGCTCATACGTTTGACTGACAACAATGCGCCCGCCAAGTTTCCTGAAAATCGCGTCAAATGTGTTAACGAAACCTTTAGAGTACACATCCCCGTTCTGCCAAATCATGGCTGCAGTTTTCTTTCCGAGGTCGTTCACCACAAAACCTGCCATGACTTCTGCTTGCAAGGCATTTGAATTCGCCACGAGAAAGAGGAAATCTCTCGGGTCATTACCAGTGTTCGTCACGTCGGCTCCTGTTGCCCCCACAATAACAGGGATATTGATGATCGGTCCAACTTTAACAGCACTACTTGAAAACATGGGACCTAATATAGCGACAACATTTTCTATTTCAGCTAATTCTTTGGCAGCATCAGCAATGCTTCCTATTTCTACTTTATAGATAAATTCTACCTGCCTCCCAAGAACACCGCCTGTCTTATTGATTTCGGCTAATGCGAGTCTTGCTCCGTCGCCAAAAGTAGCGTAATTTAGCAACGGATGAATCAAACCCACTTTAAGTGGAGCCATTGGTTCTTCAGCTATTCCGACATCTTCAGAAAGGCAAGCGACTGAGAGTGTGAGTAATACACATAGTGTTACCCTAAAAATTTTCGGATTCATAAACTACTCCTATGTTTTTAGGCCAAAGCCTCCAGGTTCAGTCTAATATTCAGTTGATAGCAGCCGAGAAGCGTCCATAGACTTCAGGATTCCCCACATAGACGTTGGTAATGGCTTTGAGAAACGGTGCCAAAATGCCAAAACTTAGGCAATGTAAACACGACCTAGGGCTGTTTAGTTTTAAGAATTTATCGAGTCGCGTGTCTGTTTTACTGAGCCAGCGAGGTTAGGAATGCACGTCGCATTTGAGCGAGTACGCTGCAAAACCTCGCCTACCGGGTGGGAAGGTCAAAAAAGCCTGAAAAATATTCACAGATATAACGTAAATATATAAACTAAACGACCCTGGACCTAAACCTTTTCAAACACACGTTAATATCTAAGAATTATACTAAATTTTGGCATTTTAGTCAAGTAGGACTTAACCTTCAACCGGAGGGACTTGAAGAAGGAGTCGGTGAGCAGCAGAGAGGAAGCCTGCTAAGATTATCCTCTCTGCGCTCTACCGAAATTTTCTTTTGAATTCTATATAACTGAAATCATGATGATGTCTGAGTATAAATTATAAATTATGAATGGATTTCAGTTTGAATTCTGTATGACTGAAATCATAATGACGTATAATGTATGAATGGATTTTAGTCATACTAATAGTATTATACACAAATTAATTCAGTTTTGCAAGAAAAAATTCAATTTATGTATGAAAAAATCTTATTTTGGTGGATTTTTTGCAAAAAATGCGTTTTGAAAGGGTAGGAACTTAACTATGCCAATGCATAAACACCGCGTCGGATCCTGACAATCTCGCCTGTTTCTACAAGATGGGTGAGTTCGTTTTTAATGGCACCCGGATTCCCCTGAATTGCTTCAACGATTTCAGATGTTGTTTTCTCTCCATCTGAGAGCAGATCGAGGATCTGGACATGAAATGGGATACGCTCGAGTTTACTCCCCCTCAATCTCGTCAAGATCCGGTTCGCTTGCGACTTAGAAACACCGAGCAGATACTCAACGCGTTTTCGATCCCACGATGCATCCATGTTCGCGTATTCTGCCTCGTAATCCTCACGTATCCGAATCGTCTTTGAAAGTTCATCCAACCCACCAGCGATTTCAAAGTCTTCCCAATCAAATAATTCTGTCTCTGGTGCATCGGTAACAAAGGGTATACGTAAAGCTGTGTTGAGAACCAGTGTTTTGTCTGATGACTCGTTGAATCCAGCAATACGAATCATCTGTGTCAGCGAGCCGATGGCGTTTTGTTCGTAGAGTCCCTGTATCCGTTCATCTTCAAATTGATAGGGGTTCATCGTCAAATTATAATTTAACGGCTCCACTCGGTTTCCAAACAGAACTTTCGCTTGTTCCCAGACAAATTTCGGTTGCCAATAGGGCGTACCGACGATCCAGACAACATCAGCAGCTTCAAAGATAGATTGTAGACCTTTGATGCGGTCGTAGTAAACGTCAGTAGTTTCAAAAGCGGTTCGCAACTCCTCAGCGTGTGCTGGGGTGTCTTTGATGAGATCGTGATAGTTGATAATATTATCAAGAACATTTTTCAACATTATCTTTGCGCTTGTGCTCGAAATAACAACATGCTTACGATCCGGATGCCGCTTCGTTTCTTGATAGATACCGGTAAAAAAGCGATTTGCAATTTTAGAAAGACTAAACACGTCCCAATTAACCTCGTAGTTTGCGATTGCATGGGAGATATGCGGTGCGCTCCGCAGCTGAAAAGCCTTATTGCCTGAAAGCGATGTCTCCTGCGATTCAGCCTGTCTCACCGAGACAGTCTCTTCAGGAAAGACTTCTTTGAAACAATCTTCCGAAAACGCTGGTGATATGAACACAAGGTGCTGAATCTCTTGATGAATTTTTGATGGTAACCAGAACCGCAGAATCCCATCATCGACAAACATCGGAGCATCCACATCGCGGGTGTAATACGCAAAAAATGTCTTCAATTGATGCCATAACGTCCACTCTGGGTCGCGATATACATTTGGGAGTTTCTCTATGTTCTCTGAGGTCGATATATCCAAAACCTCAAGTTGGATCGCACTATCCATATCCATGGCAGCCCTGCTACTCTCTTTATCTGTACAATTTACCTGATGCAGCTGCTGAACAATGCTATCTTCTAACCCTTCAAATGCCTGAATAACCGTGCGAATCCGCTTAGCGATATCACCATGCTGACTGTCTGTAATCCGAATAGCGTTCAGGACTGTTTTCGCGAATTGACCTAACGCCGCGCCGCTCCAATTAATGAGCCAACCTTCAAGAATTTCGCTTGAGAGACGATGTTCTGAAAAGAGTTGCGTGAGCTGGGATTCAGAATCATTTATAATACAGACCCTACTGGGAACAATCAGCGCGTCAACAAACGCCGCGTACCGCCGGTCCAAAAAGAGATTCGGAATCTCTGATACAATGACCTGTTTCTTTTTGAGTGCCTTGAATTGAGAAAGATACCCACGCGCTTGACACGCGTCATAAACCGAGCAACTCGGGCAGATACTTTTGTTCGGATCACCGCCTTTCTGTTCTAAGGCATCGCATCTCTCTGCATCTTCGCAGACGTTTCCCCGCGCGAAAGGGTTCTTCATTCGTTCAGCAATCGACATCCATTTCGCCTGTTCCCAACGATGGTTTCGCGGTTTCCAACGTCCTACTGAAACGTCCTGCGCTTCATAATACCGCTCTGCGTCTTCAGCATCGTGTGCGGTATTCGCGTTGATCCATATAGGTGCGGTATCAAGAAACGTGGCTTCGATTTCACATTTCTTTTCCGTGCTCATTGCACCCGTGATAATTCCAAGAATGCGAGCTTCCGTTTCAGAGAGATTTTTCTCATCCGCTACTGCAGTGTGTTTCGCTTTCTCAAGGAGCGGTCTCGGTCGTTTAATCCCAATCGGAGCCAGCTCACCGCGTCGCACTGCAAGGATACTTTCATTTACGAACGACTCTGTTTCTAACGATTCTATACAATCGAAATCGTCAAAATCCTGTGTATCCTTGGTCGTTTCATCTATCGTGTCTAATTCCGATGCCGGGGCGGATTCATGGAGCTGTTCTCGTAAGACCTCAAGAAACGCAAAAAGCACGTCTTTAGAGATGATAGGCGGGTCTAATAGGCTGCCCCTAAGAATCTCGTAGCGGGCATCCCAACGCGTGTAGCCTTTATTTCCAACAACCCGTACGTAGACATCTCGATCGCGAGGCGGATTTAAACCAGGTCGGTGCTTGTGAACATACTGCCTCGTATTTATAGTATTTGGATGAAGATAGTCTGGGATTCGACACGAAAACCGCAAGCCGCCATCTTTAAGTAAGGTGAGGAGCGGATTCATAACAGCGTTGACGAGTGCGTCGAGACATGCGCCAACGGCATCCTGCGCGTCTCGGATCGCCTTGTAGGTGAACTCGATGTCGTGCCAATTTGCCCCGTCGCGTGCAGATGGCGTTCCTGTATAGACCTGAATCCCCCACGACGAAAACCATCGTCTCGGCTCCCAGTTGAGTATGCCTTGTCGTCTTAAGAGACGCGTGCCACCACGATACACTGGACCCCGATCGAAGGGTGCCTGTCCAATCGGCATGAACGAGATATCTGCCTGTTCAAGCGCATGCAAAAGCAAGGGATACCGATGCGCACAATAAACGAGATAGTGGTAAGGATATTCATCGTGCAAGGTGGGTGAGACAATCGTCTCCCGCTGTTGTAGATCCTTTCGTCGCCGTTCGTGACACTGTTGGATAATATCCTTCACAGATTCCATGGCAGACATCTCCATAGAGAACATACGTTATCGAGTTTTTACGAACCTTGAAAATGACTTGAGAGCGGCGTGTGAAAATTGCGAAGTTGACGTAGGTTGTGAGCGTTCGCGGGAGAAAGATCTCGCAGTTTCCCTCTTCTGGGGTTCGTTGTTTTGAATGACACGGGTACCATCGCGCCATTGAAATCATTATACTATAAGCGAAATAAATTATCAATACGCCTTCGTTAAATGTCTCAATATAGATTTGCAAGCTGCGAAAAAAAATGGTATAATTCCGTCATAACTAAACACAATACCTTGGAGATTACTTTGAATATTGAAACATTAAAAGGAAAAACAGTGGGTGCCGCTGTTTCGGGCGGTTTGGATAGTTGCACCATCACCAAGTGGTTGGTCGATAACGGCGTTAAAGTCGTCTGCTTTACGGCAGATCTCGGACAACCTGATGAACGAGACGTATCTGAAATTAAAGAACGGATGTTGGCATGCGGTGCCGAAGACGCTATTATTGTAGATGCGAAGGACGCGCTTGCAGAAGACGGTATTCGCCTCGTCCAGTGCCAAGCGATGTATGAAGGCGGTTATTGGAATACAACAGGTATCGCACGGCATGTCACGGTGAAAGCTCTCCTGCCGGAGATGGAGAAACGCGATATTTCCATTTTAACGCACGGTGCAACCGGTAGAGGCAACGACCAGGTTAGATTTCAACTCGCTACTAATATGCTGAATCCACGTTTTGAGGTATACGCGCCGTGGCGGGATCCTGAATTTCTCAAAAATTTCGGTGGTAGGAAAGAGATGATAGACTTCTGCCAAGCACACAACCTCCCGATTACCGCCACACACGAAAAACCTTATTCGACTGATGCGAATCTCCTCGGATTGACGCATGAAGCTGGGCGACTCGAATCCCTGAAAACCGCTGCAGGATTTATTAGTCCGGGTATGGGCGTGCATCCGAAAGACGCCCCTGACGATGTAGAGCATTTTACTGTTACGTTTGCGCGGGGAATACCTGTTGAGGTTAACGGAAGCCCCGTCACACCGCTCCAGAGTCTACTGGAGGCGAATCGTATCGGCGGTCGAAATGGTGTCGGTATCGGCATCCATACCGTTGAAAATCGGTTTGTCGGGATTAAAAGCCGCGGGGTCTATGAGTCTCCAGGGATGGAATTGCTTGGAAAGTGTTATGAATATCTACTCCAACTGATTTTGGACAGACGGGCGCGCCGACACTTTGATGGCGTTGCGGCTACAATCGCTGAGCAGGTCTATCAAGGCTATTGGTTCGATGCTGCTACACAGGCACTGTTGGCTTCTATTGCGCCGCTAACCCAATTGGCGAGTGGAACTATCACAGTAGCACTTTATAAAGGGAATGTTGCGTTCCATGCCGCAGGTGGTGCGCCACACTCACTCTACTCCGAAGAGACGGCATCTATGGAAGCGGTTGGTGACTTCGACCATGCGGATTCAGAGGGATTCTTGGCGGTACTCGGTGTAGGGGCGCGTGCCTCGGCTGTTGCTGGACACACGCAGGAGTAAAAAGAAAGGAAGAATGGAAGGTGGCAACGGCGGAAAAGTGAAGTATTGAAGAATGGAAGGGAAGGAAGGGTTCTTAAGGCACTTCAATTTTCGCGAATACTTGTGAAATGATACTCTCCACATCACGACCGTCCGCTTCCGCTTCGTAACTGATAATGACCCGATGCCTTAGCACATCCATACCCACGGCGTGAATATCTTCAGGGGTAACGTAGCCGCGTTGGGAGAGAAACGCTCGCGCCCTCGCAGCAAATGCCAAAAAGATGGTCGCACGCGGCGATGCGCCGTATTCAATCAAGCTGCTAAGTTCATCTAATTGATAAGCTTCGGGTGTCCGCGTCGCACACACCAGATCGACGATATAGTTCTCCAACTGTTCAGCCATATAGATACTGCGGACGATTTCTCGGAATCGGATAATATCTTTCGGGGAAATCACTTGCTGAATTGCTTGGATTTCTTCGGTTGTCATCCGTCGGAGGATTTGCAATTCTTCTGCGTGCGAAGGATAGTCAACTTTAATCTTTAGCATAAACCGATCCACCTGTGCTTCTGGCAGTGGATAGGTGCCTTCATGTTCAATTGGGTTCTGGGTTGCCAGAACAAGGAATGGGTCATCAAGTGGATAGGTCGTTCCACCGATTGTAACTTGCCGTTCCTGCATCGCTTCGAGAAGTGCGCTTTGGACTTTGGCGGGTGCGCGGTTTATCTCGTCTGCGAGGATGACGTTAGCGAAAATAGGTCCCTTTTTCGTGTAGAAATCACCCTTCTGTTGGTCGTAGATGAGTGTGCCGATGAGGTCTGCAGGGAGTAGGTCGGGCGTGAATTGTAGGCGGTTGAAGGAAGCGTCAATCGTTTGCGCGAGCGCGCTCACGGCGGTTGTCTTTGCCAGTCCAGGTACGCCTTCAAGCAGAATATGCCCGTTGCAGAGCAGCCCGATGAGCAATCCTTCCAATAACTCGCTTTGCCCGACGATAACTTTTCCCGACTCTGTGAAAATCTGCTGTATGTGCCCACTGTCCGCTTGGATGCGGGCATTCATCGCTTCTAAATCGTAATTTTGCATATTAGATGGCTGTCAACAGTCGGCTTTCAGCGGTCAGAAAGAAACCTTTATGGTAGGCGCAAGCGTTTTCAATTACCACAAGCGAGTGGCTGAAGCCGATGACTGATTGCTAACCGGAATTAAAAGAAAGATTGCGTTTCGCCTTCCTGGAAGGACTGCTCAAGCCAGGGATCCTCAGTTTTCTGCCTGAAGTCGATGACCTTTTGGCGCATCTCGTTGGCGATGTCTTGTAACGCTGGCACGTCAATAAGATTTTGTGATTCTGCTGGATCGTTTTCTATGTCAAAGAGTGCCTCGCGCCCTTGGTGTAGAAAGTCTGTCCGCTGTCGTTCACCGAGTTGTTGGACGTTATCGTTCCGAACGGCTGTCCATGAGATGGATCGGAACAGGTCACTGGGGAGCGGCGTCTCCAATTGATACGCCAGATTCCGGACGTACTTATACCGTCGACCGCGCAACACGCGATAGGGATAGTAGTTGGTCACCTCGTGGAAGCAATGAGAAAAATAGGTTTCTTCCCATTCACCGTTCCCTGGATGCGCGCTGTCATCTTCGAGGATGGAGAGAATAGACCTGCCCGGGAGTGCGTCCGTGCCATCGGGATGCTCGACACCGCACCACTCTAACATCGTTGGACAGAAATCGACCCAATTGACGAGTGCTTGGTTGTGGAAGCCGCGTTTTTGTTGTGTAGGGCTGGCGATAAGCAGTGGGCAGTGGTGTCCGCTGTCAAAGCTCGATGCTTTCGCGCCCGGAAACGGCATGGCGTGATCTGTTGTGACGAAGACGAGGGTTTCGTCTGCGCGTCCAGAAGCGTCCAGGGCATCTAATACCCCTCCCACTACAGCATCCCATCGTGAAACGCTTTCGTAATAGTCAGCGAGGTCTTCACGGACTGCTGGGACATCTGGCAGGAAATTCGGCACGATTATTTCGTCCGGGCTATAGGGGTCGGATTCAATACCGGCATGTGTCCGGTCATTTCCGAAGCCTTTGCCTGCTCGGTGTGGATAGCTGCTACCGATGTGGAGATAGAACGGTTTGTCGGCGTTCTCAGCGAGAAAGTCATTTACCTTCGCTGCCATATCTACAGGGCTTCTCGCGTCGACCCTCGGCTCATAATCAAACGGATAGACTGTGGCGGGTTCGACGTGTTTCTTTCCGATACACGCTGTAGCAAATCCGTGTGCTTTCAGGATTTTCGGCACTGATGTGATATGTTCATGCGTACGGAATCCGTGAATCCCGTGGCAGTGTCCGTATTGTCCATGTGTGTGGCTGTGTTGTCCTGTGAGAATGCAGGCGCGACTCACAGCACAAGATGGACTTGTACAGAATGCATGGTCAAACACGACACCGCGTTCGGCGAAGGCATCAATGTTTGGTGTACGAATAACATCGTTTCCGTAGCATTTTGCGATACGGCTCCAATCGTCAGCGATAACGAACATGACGCTTTTGTAGGAATTGTTCATCGTTCTCCTTTTCACTTGTAACAAGCGCGTTACTCGTCTTTGCCGTCAGGCGTTTCGTCGGTCCAATCTTCTTCGGTATAGGTAATGCCATGTTTTTCACAGAACTGTTTAAAGCGGGCGAAATCTTCCTGTCGCGTTTTTGCCACCGCCTTTGGCACGGCTTCGGCTACCGCTTCAGCTACGGCTTCGGCTACCGCTTCAGCTACGGCTTTCTCTATGATCTCTGGCATCTTCTTTCTCAATTCCCAATACATCATCATCCTCCTCATGTGTGGGAGTATCATAAAAAATACTGCCTCGATGAACCCAAACCGAGCCAGTGAGGACAGCGTGGATCTCACTGCAACGATCTTCGGCTGATCCACAAGAAACTCCCAAGTTGTAAGTCCCACTGCTGCTATACAAAAAATAATTCCGTATAGCAAAAGCGATATGTTATATTTTCTACGCGGAATTAGCATCCCAAGCACGGACACTGTATCGTCTTCCCGCATAAAATCCGAGAGCCAGTTTTTATCCTTCAAAATGTTCTGTTGTTTTCCTTCAGGGCGACCCTGGTTACTCGAAAAGTTGCGAGACGGAACAGGTGAACCCTGGTACAACATCCTCAGCGGTGAGAGTGTCTTCACACGTAAGCAGGGTCATATCTTTTTCAGAACGGTAAACCGTCACTGTTTGAGAGCGGGGTTCAAGAACCCAGACGCGGCGCGTCCCTGCGTTCAGATAGGCAAACGCTTTGTCGACAATACGCGACTGAGCGTCTGTCGGCGAAACGACCTCAATTGCCAGATCGGGCGGTATCGGAAATCCTTTGTTTTCGTCTCCATCTAACCGGGTTGTTGACACAAACGCCACATCTGGCTTCAGTCCACGTTCACCAACCTGAAAAGTTGTCTCTACATGTACCTCCCCTAACTGATTCTCACGGACATGCTGGTCCAAATACCGAATGACGTTGACACTAATCCTGCTATGTGCTCTCGTCGCTGGTGACATCGGCACTAATTCTCCTTTAACGTACTCATATCCTTCTATATCGTACTCAAGAAATTCTGCCAATGTCATGGAGACCTGTTCGGGTGAACGAATCCCTTCCACGATTTCATGGAGTTCTTGTTGTGTCATGCGTTTTATGCCTCTGTGACTGAGTGCTCTGTGAGGTTTATTGTAACATCTAACGTTGCGTTTGTCAAGGCAAAATTCTGACAAAAAAGCAGGGAGCCATAAGAGCTCCCTGCCTGAATATTATACCAGATAAACAGGTCTTATTTCCGAATCAACAATTTTCGCGTAGCAGTGAAATCGCCAGCGGATAGCGTATAGAAATAGACACCACTTGCAACAGACTCCCCTTGTGCGTTCCTGCCATCCCAGTACGCGGCACGGTTTCGATCTTCATAGAAACCTGCTGTCTGATGCCCTAAGTCCAAGGTACGTACAACCTGCCCGTTGACGGCATAGATCGTGAGTGTGACCTCTGCGGGGTTTGCTAAACGATACGGGATCCACGTTTCTGGGTTGAATGGATTCGGATAATTCGGTAATAGCACAGTTTCTTCTGGTGCTAACAGGGTAAGGAGTTGTGCCAATAACAACACCCCGCGCCGATGAGCAGGCGACTTATCGGCGAACTGTCTGGCTTCAGTGAGCCACTGTTGTACCTCTTCTGGGGTGAATAGATGCGACACCTGTCTATGGCGCGCCGGCAGCCGCCTCTATTGCCGCTAAAACCAAAACGATATCCTCTGCATTCACAATGCCATCACCGTTGATATCCGCATCGTTCTGTCCATATTTTCCCAAGTTCGCGTGAACCAATGTTAGATCCTGGGTATCTACGACCCCATCGCCGTTCACATCTGCCGCTAACGCTGACGGTTGAACATCTGGTGCGGCTCCCCAGAGCCGGATGGTATTGTCATCTCCCCCACTTACGAGTGTCTGCCCATCCGGACTAAACGCCACGCTGAGGACAGTATCCGTGTGCCCTGTGAGGGTTTGGCGTTGGATGCCGGTGTTTACATCCCAGAGACAGATGATTCGGCCGGCACTCCCACTTGCGAGTGTCTGCCCATCCGGACTAAACGCCACACTATAGACACCTTGCGTATGCCCTGTGAGTATTTGGTGTTGTATGCTGGTGGTGACATCCCACAGATGGAGAGTTCTGTCAGCACTCCCACTTGCGAGTGTCTGCCCATCCGGACTGAATGATACGTCCCAGACAACCCCCGTATGTCCTATAAGTGTTTTACGTTGCATGCCAGTGTTTACATCCCAGAGATAAATGATATTGTCAAGACTACCCCCTGCGATAGTTTGTCCATCCGGACTGAATGATACGCTACTGACAGCATCCGTATGCCTTGTGAGGGTTTCATGTGTGCCGGTGGCAACATCCCAGAGGCGAACAGTTTTGTCGACACTTGTACTTACGATAGTTTGTCCATCCGGACTGAACGCTACGTCCCAAACCCAATCGGTATGCCCTATGAGTTTTTTGATTTCAGCACCGGTGGTGACATTCCAGAGACGGATGGTGTTGTCAAAACTCCCACTTGCGATAGTTTGTCCATCTGGACTAAACGCGACGCTGTAGACACTGTCCGTATGCCCTATGAGTTTTTTGATTTCAGTGGCTGTGTTAACATCCCAGAAACGGATGGTGTTGTCACCACTTCCACTTGCGATAGTTTGTCCATCTGGACTAAACGCGACGCTATAGACACTGCTCGTATGCCCTGTGAGGGTTGTGCGTTCTGTTAGCGCGTCTGCAACTTGCGTCCTAAATGACCAAGTCGTCTCAATTGCATTACCGCTCGTATCCCGGACACTTAACTGCACATTGTGTTCGCCACTGGATAAACCGCCCGCCCGGTAGGAAACGAGTTGGTTTATGCTATCATAAGTATGTGAGACAGTGTTTCTGTCAACCTTCAGCACAATTGAATTGCTGTTAATCTTGCCTGCAGGTCCTGAGATCACCGCACTGATAACGCTTGGGGTTTGCTTGAGCGTTGCCCCTGCAGCGGGAGTCAAGCTTGACCCATCAATAAAGACATTATCAATACGCCCTACGACAACCTGTCTCTGAATTTCGCGAGAGAACCCGTTTTCCGCCGACACTTGAATGAGGTATGTTCCGTGTTTATCGACGGAGCGGTAGTTATTGGCATAGACACCGTCGTTCGCCGCACGATCATCATGACTACCGTCATCGTGTAAGTTAAGCGTATCAACTCTGCCGTCTGGACGAATGACTTTGGCAGCAGTCGTCGCGCCTAACACTGCGGCAAATGTATCCCCAGTTTTTTCTTGGACCTCGATGCCGATCTGGATGGTTTCGCCAACGGTATAACTTGAATCGAAGGAGAGGAGATTGGTAAAAAAATCTGAAGCCGCGCTCACGGTGAGGTTGAAGGGTTCTCCTTGCGGTGGAATATCTGTGCCGGTCGCCTGTATCTGCCATTCGCCTACCTTTGGATTCTCAAGCGTATAGATGGCATAAGTCGGCGCGGGTTTATAAGTGATGCGTGGGTTCGCAGCAGCGTCCCGGGGCGTTATCTGAGTGCCATCTGGATCAATAAGCACGAGTTCAATCGTGCTGCCCTGCCAGTTGCAGGAAACGTCCATCTGATCGACGGTATCATCAATTGAGACATTCTTCGTAATTTGCTGGTTCTCATTAATATAACCGGCGTAGCTTGCGATTGTAGATTTACCGGTCGTTTTGTCAAGGATTACGCTGTAAACGGTCTGTATATGATAGTCATGGGATGCCTCAAAATATTCGCCTCCGGTGGCTTGAGCGATCCTTAACGAGTTCAGCGGCTTCTAATACCATTTCTAAAAGTTTATCTCGCATTAACCGAACCCACTCACGTCACACCCAGTAGGTGCGGTTTCTAACCGCACCGAGCAGTGCTGAAAAATAGCCAACCTTTTAAGAGGAATTATCAATTAGAATTGGTATAACGCTACAAGCAAACCACTTGAACCAATTTTCACAAATTTTCCCACTTTCGGTGCCGCTTTCAGGGCTTTTCCAGATAACTTTAGTACTTGTGGAGCCAAAACTCTAATCAGCGTCGGTGTTGTCTTCCCAATTCCTTTGGCAACAGCTGTTAATCGATCCTTACTAATTACCGTCAAATCGTCAAGTGCCATTTTCATGCCATCGATCATTGCGGGGTCCTTAAGACCGCCCACCTGCTCCATGAGTAGCAACGTATCCTCTAAACCTTTCAATATGATAATATCTTTGGCCATTTCTGCCATAAGAGAATTCCGACGGATTTCGTCATTGATATTATCCGCTAACTCAAGTACAGCACTCAACACACCTAAGGCACGTACGCTCTTGCCGAAAGGCCCCTTATGAATCCTATGTGCTACTTTCTTCGCAAGTTCATTTTTACTGACAATCTGTCCGTGTTCAAGTGCTTTCCTATAATCTTCAACTTGACGCAGGTGTTGATAGGCAGATCCCCCAACTTTCGCCCCGATATTTGCCAAACCCAAGAGTTGTAAACTGCCGTCCAAACTGTGGTCAATTGCGTCGGGTAAGAGATCGGGATACAGACGTCCCGTTTCTTCCAAAACCACTGCGCGCAGAACCGCGTCCCGATAAAAGTGAGCGCGGGTAGTACGGGATTTTATCTTATCAAGCTTATCACTCAGATCAAAAGCTGAGAAAAAATCAAATGTTCCTCCGTCTTCGCGTCTCAGTTGAAACAGTTTTATGTCAGAAGCTGGCACCGCGGAAAAGGGTATTCCGAGTGCTTGGGCAAGGATAGATTGTCCTTCCTCCCAGAGGACTTGCTGTCCATCCGCGTCAGTTATAGATAGTTCCTGAATACCGGGTATAAGCGCGAGATCTCCCGCGCTGCCAACCTCAACCAGATCAAGAATACCGGACTTGCCACCAGCTAAACTGAAACCGTCAATATCGACACGGATTGTGTCCTCGTTAAAGATAAAATCTTGTGTTGCCGCGTTCGCCTGCTGTTGACACGCGCCAATTAGCACTATGGCGGGAATCAAAAACAGTATTAACATCAAAATCCGATTAACTTTCATCTATGAAAAATCTCCTGTTTTGGTAAATATAGTAGATTCCGTATTCTAAGTGCATAAATAGCCTGCCATCAGCGTCCCTTCAAGGCATGACGCGGCATCGTAGCGGCGAGGTTGCCTGTCTCTGTAGGGTGCGTTCCCAACCTCTACGAGAAGTATTTGTGCACCCCCGCAGCTATTAAAGTTATAATAAGTCAATTTGTGTTTTTATTCAAATTAAAAATTTTAACCCTTAAGTAACTATAAAATTACACAACACTTTCTGGGAAAATGCAGAGGGGTATTTCGTTTTAAGTTTTGGTATGGAGAAATAAGGTTCTCTGTACGCATATATGGCGTGAAAACTCACGCCATATATGCTATATTTCACCTTAAGTGCGGTTGGGAGTTTTGGATGGAGAGACGAAGGGGGGTCTAATTCAGCTGATCGCGAACGGCTTGACGAACTGTAGTGCATATCTGCACTACATGCGCTGCATCCTCAGCCGTGGCAAACTCTCCCGGATAATGGAGATCCACAGCATGGGTTGTAAATGATGAGAAGTCCGAGTGCCATGCCCGCCAAGCGGGAATAGTGGGAGCTATTAAGCTGAGCGAGTCTTTTAAATCGTGCGTTTTTGAAAAAGGGATGTTCGCCTCTTGAAGCCACGCCTTCAGGTATTTTTCGATACACTGCTGCGCATGGAAGCAGATAGCATCATAGACAGGCGTCGATGATTGATGATTCTGGCGCATAACGGTGTAATCGCCTTCAGCCTTTTGTATCCACTCCAAGGTTAATGGATTCATAGCGCGTTTTTCCTTTTTAATCGGTTTTAGGAAAAAATCTGTGGATTGATAAAGTACTTTTCCTTTTTCGGTGATCTCGCGAAGGAACCAGTCGTTATACGAAACGCGGTAGGCGATTTCTTCAGGAGAACGCACCAATAGATCCATGCGAAACCGGCGTGGAATACGCTGCAGGATTTCTACGGTTTGGCGGCGCGTCTCTGATTTGGGAATCGGCATCACTACGAGTAGGTCGACATCCGAATCCTCTGTGGGGGTGCCGTAAGCATAGGAGCCAAAGAGAATGACTTGTAGTGGTGCGAATTCCCGCACAATATCATCGCATGTAGCTTGAATGTCTTGACGACTAATCTTGTCCATTTTCTGTAGCCCAATTGAAGAATTTTTATTAGAGCTGGTCTTCAATCCACTCATCGTCATGCTCGGGATTGTAAATCAAACCTCTTTTGATGTCGAGGCAAAGGTCAAGGTATTCTAAAATCATGTGCCCTACAAGGGCTGGCAGGTCCGCTGGCAGGTTTGCTACTTCTATTGTTCCGTCCCGTTCCAAGACTGTATAGCGGACTTCTGAATAAACGGTTCGAGTGACGATACCGTTCGTGGTTCGCGCTCGTCTATTCCTGACTGGCGTCAAACCGAGCTGTTCAATGAGTGGTTCTGGGAGGGACAACCCGGTTGCGCCAGTATCAACGACCGCGTCCTCAACAATGACTTGCCGAATTTCTCCAGGGGCGATAACGCCTGCTTCCGCCAAGAACATATCTTTTCGGTTTACGAGTTCAATTCTTGTTGTATGTTTCATTTTCTATCTCCATAAGGTTGTTAGTGGGAAGCGGTTTTTCTGCTATATCAACCCACCCCGTTTCCTTAGAAACCACTCGAATCCAAGTAGCGCGATGACCAACCCGAAAATTAGGGGCATATCCCAAATGTCTACGTCCGTAATCTTTGACGTTGCACTCTCGACAAGTGGAATCCGATTGGCAAGTTGCGATGCTTCTTCGGGACTGTAGTATGCCCCACCGCTACCTTCAGCGAGTGTTTTGAGAAGCTCGACGTTGAGTTCGGCGTTGCTAAATTCGGCGTAGGAGGTCTTTACCTCGAACAGACTCTGTTGTTCTCCGAGGTTTTCACCATCAAGGGTACCGGTAGCAGTGACGGTGTATTCGCCGTACCGATTCGGAATAAAACGCGCTGTATAGAATCCGTCTTTACCGAGGACCTGCTCAAGTTTCAGTTCTCTCCGTTTTCCCGCTTCATCAACCACAACTGCTCGGAGTTTTGCGTTGTTTGTGGGTTCAAACTGCGGATCTGTAGCGGTAACCTCAATTATCACGGGTTCTTTCAGGGAATAGGCGGTTTTCGCAATATCGAGTCTAATATGTTCCTTGGGTGCGGTTGTCAACCACTTGGCGACCTGTCGCCAGAACCGTTCATAACTATCATCTTCGTGGGGGGTATGCATCCGCCACCGCCATGAGGTGTGCGGTGTAAACACCATGACGCGTCCTGCATTGTAGTTATGGGTTGCAATAAGGATGCGATTGCCGAATTCATTCCGATCTGTCGGATGTTCAGCGAGAACAAGTGCTCCTGCTTTTGCCCGCTTTACTTTACTATAGCCCATGAGCGTAGGAAGACGCGTCCAACGCTCTATGTTCTCCGTTGGGCTATTTGCCAATGCCATGAGTGTTTCAACTTTTCCATCGGGTGTCAATTGCAATTTATATCCCGTGTTTCTAAGAGACTGCGAGCCGCGTCGTCTGGGTGCTAACGGTGCCGGTGGTGAACCGATTTCCAACTCTATGGGGAGGCATTGGGCAATCGGTGTGTTAATATAGGATTCCGAGAATTCGTGATTCCCTAAAGATTTGGAACCGCCTAACATCAGCAGTCCACCGCCTCGGGTGCGTACGAATTCATGGGTGTTCTCTAACTGCGTAGGGGTGAATTGTGAAGCATCGACGTTGCCTAAGATAATCGCGTCAAAGTCGAAGAGCATCTCTTTCTGGTCGGGATAAAAGCGGAAATTGTGTGCTGCTTCGGATTGTGTGCCCCCATAATGCCGTGTATCGTTGGTAAAGCTTGTCAAGAATCGGTCGGTTAGTTGGATGTTCGGATCGTTTTTGAGGGCGCGTTTTATAAAGCCGAATTCGGAACGCGGCTTGCCATCAACGAATAGGATTTTTACGCGTTTTGTAGGTGCTACCTTTAATAAAAACGTCTTCGTATTATTTTGTGGGACCGCTTCCGTTTCGCCTAGCTCTGCATGGACTTCAAATCTTTGGGTGCCCGCTTGTCGCGGTATGAACCTGAGCAGGACACGTTCTGTTTTTGTGTCAGATACATCATCTGTTACACGGAGTTGGCGCATCCAGGAGGACTCTTTATCCATATCAACGGATTCTGTTTTCAGTATCCGTCCGTCGCTGATGAGTTGAACGTTGACTTTCTTTCCCGGAAATCCCTTGCGTTTGAGTGTTAACCACATTTCTACGGGGAAATCTTCCTCGGCGGTTCTCGGAATATCCACTTTGACGAGTTCGAGATCCGGGTTGCCCGTTTTTGAGCCGATACCGACGGTATGGATAGGGAGTTTCCGTTCTCGGATTTGCATCGCGAATTTTGCGATGTCTGCGCTGCTTCTGTCTGCCCCATCTGTCAACAGCACAGCCCCAGAAAGCGGGACACCTTGTAGATCGTCGAGTGCTTCGTTAACCGCCTGCGGAATATCTGTACTTTCGCCGTTCGCTGCGTTCAACGGTTCGCTCGGAATCCGTTTTGCTGTCGTATCGAACCCAAAGAATCGTACTTTGAATTTGGCGTTTAGTTTCTCAAGAAGCCCCTCTCCCTCTTTGAAAAGGAGTTCGTTGGCGCGGTGCAATCGGGTTGCATCATCGGTCGAATCGGTAATCTGCATGCTCTTGGACTGATCGACCATTACCAATAGATAAGAATCATCAGGACTGGTTTGGTAAATTGTGAGGAAGGGTTTAAGTAGACAGAAAGCGAGTAAACAGAGCACAACAGTGCGAAAGAAAATGAGAATCCCTCGAAATGGGCGTCGCGTGCGTCCGCGCGTGCTCCGATATGCCCATATCGTAGCCACAAAAAGCGCGACGAGCAACACGGCTATCAGGAGTCCCGGCAGCGGCACTCCAAACGAGAAATTGCCTTCTCGGAAGACATCTATGGGGTACTTCATCATTTTCTCAAACATTTTTTAACCTACGCTTAACAACGGGCAATGAATTGCCCTACTACAAACGGAATTACTTCCAATTTTAGCCCACTTTGTGCCTTTGCCCCGTGCGTGCGGACTCGTGCAATGCATCAATAACCCGCATATTCCCGAGTGCGTCGGCTATCGGTAAGAGAGTCGGTGTGTCAGTTTCCACTGCTCGGCACAGGTCAAGGATCTCAGCACTATACGGATTCACGCCAGTAACGCTAAAAGTTTCACCGTTGATGGTGAAATGCGATTCTCCTTCCGAGTTGCCCCACGCGCTCTGAACGAAGAGCGTGCCCTCTGTGCCAGCGACCTCATAACATTCACGCCACGTCCAGCCGAAACTACAATCCAATTGTCCAGTAACCCCATTACCGAAGTCCAAGGTCCCGATGAGGGTTTCCCAAACACTGTTGATCGGTTCAAACTTTCCTGTTGCCCAGACCGACTGTGGTTCTCGCCCAACAAGATAACGGATAATATTAATGGAATAACACCCTAAGTCCATGACAGCACCACCGCCGAGGTCGCCTCTCAATCGCCAATTCCGACGATCTGTCAAGCCTGTCGAAAAACTGGAGCGCGCATAGCGGACCTCTCCGATGGCGCCTTCTTCAATTTTCTGTTTCACGGCGAGCGTTAGGGGGTGGTGTCGATACATAAACGCTTCCATCAACAGAATATTGGCGCGTTCGGTAACCTGAATCATCTGTTCCAACTGTGTGGCATTAACAGCAATCGGTTTTTCAACGAGAATTCCTTTAACACCACACCGTACGGCTTCCAAGACGTTTTTCAGATGGCTTGAGGGCCACGTTGCAATCACCAAGATATCGGGCTGCTGTTTCTCCAACATCTGTCGAAGGTCGTTGTAAGTATTTTGGACGTTATATTCAGTGGCGAAGCGTGCAAGCGGTTCAAACTTCTCATCACACGCCCCCACAATTTCAATCTCTGGTACATTTCGCCAAGCGTTGCCGTGAGCCTGAGAGATGCCACCACAACCGACGATTGCTACGCGGTGTTTTGGATTAGAGGGTTCGGGCATAATTTTTTCCTTTTCAGGGACCTGAAGTGCCTACTTACAAAATTGAAGAGATGTCTACAGGGTTGTTTTCCTGTGCGGACTGGTTCGCTGCAAGGGATATTGCGAGTGTTTTAACCGCATCGCTATAAGGACTCAAGATTGAAGCGGCATCACCACTGCGTACTGCTTCAACAAAAACGTCATCAATTGTCGGACTCGGTGCTGTTTTATCTACCCAGTCGCCATCTTCCTGTACTGTGACTTTTGATGGATTCCAATTCAGGAGTTCTCCCTCATAAAGCACATCGAGGATATTGGCGTTTGCCCAGTCCCCTGCATAAGCCCAAGTAGCAGTCAGCGAACCGACAGCACCACTCGCAAACTGAAGGGAGACACTGTTCGCATCTGGGCAGTCCGTTTCTTTGAGAAACCGATTTGCTTGCATGGCGTAGACGGTCTCGACTTCACCGCACATATAGCGCATCATATCGATGGTATGTGTCGCTTGTTCGACAAGTTGCCCGCCGGATTTGTTCATCTGTCGGAGCCACGCGTTCGGGTCCCCGTGTCCAGTGCTGCACCAATACTTACCGACGACCATGTTAATTGTTCTGTCCTGCAGGATCTGCCGTGTGATTTGGGTCGAACCGAGGTAACGGAGTTGATAACCGACACAGGTTATGAGTCTGGCTTCCGCTACTGCTGCTTCAATCTCGCGGGCGATTTCCATACTGATAGCGACAGGCTTCTCAACGAAAAAGGGTAAGCCGCGAGCAATAACATCAAGCTCTGGTTGCCCATGAACAAAGACCGGAAGACTCAAATAGACTGCGTCCAAGTCATCACGTTCAAGGAGTTCCTGGTGTGCGGTATAGGCATCAGCGTTATGTTTTTCAGCTGCACTTTGCGCTCGGTCAGCTTGAACATCACAGACAGCCACAACGCGTGCACCTTCGATTTCGGCTAACCGATTCATGTGACCATTGGCGTTGCCGCCACATCCGATAAATCCAATTTTAACTTCAGTCATTTTCACCTCTATTGCGGTCTGAAATTGTTACAATTTTCGTGCTACCTAACGCTCTTTGAAATTAACCTGTAACGCCTTTTCGATATTTTCACGTGGGTGAACACCGAATCGTTCTTCAAAATTGCGATCAAATGCTTCTTCTTCGGCAGGGTCGGGTTGAAGTGGGAGCGCAATCGGTTGACGATTCGTCCGGATGGATCGGTGTGCGGCGATGACCATCTCCTGATCTGCCCTTCCCATTTCTCCCGTCCAAAGGGGTTGCGTGTCTTCTCGGACTGCGCGAGCGATACCGTCAAGCATCGTCGCCAATGAAATACCGCGCTCCGGTAGAGTTGTGTGCCGATAGGGGTTTACCCATTCAACAGTGCCACCTAACGATCGTGGAAGTTCTACAAAGATACGTTGTAGCGTTCCATCCTCACTATATTCTCTCTGAAATTCGTACGTTTGTGCCTTGCTGCCGCGTAGGGCGATGTCCTCATCCGTGCAAACGTTGACCGTCTCACCACCAGTAGCACTCTGGTTTCCGTTGGTAATAATCGTTCCGCGTTCACCACACGACTCAAAACCGACGAGTTTGTTCCGTCCGAGACACCCGTTTTTATTTCCGACCATGGCGATGCCGAGTCCGCCATTTTCAAAATCTACGGCGTAAAATTCGAGGTTCTCCCGATTAAAATCCCGTTTTGCGCTATCAATGTAAGAGGTAACAGGCATCGTGTGTCCTATGCTGCTGACCGCCGTAGGCGCAGCGTTCATCCGACATCGTATCGCGGCGAGTCCATGGTATCCAGTCGTCGAGAAAAGCCGATAGCACTTATGGACATCCCCGATGACACCTTCGTGAATGAGTTTGCACACAAACTGCTCAACCGGAACGAAAGGAAAATTCTCTGATGTCTGAAGTTTGGCCGCATTTTCAGTAGCATCAGTAATCATCATATCCATCAAACCGAGGGTTGGTGCGAGTCCGGTCTCCACGTTGTGCGGAATACCGCAGCGGGAGAGATAGCAAGAAACGATATGATGGAGTGGTGCCGGCACGACGACATCACAGACATCCAAGGGTACTTCTTCAATAAGCTTTCGGACATCGGTGTATGCCTTAACGCCCAGCTTCGCTGCGCCTGCCGCTGCCGATTCGCGATGTGCGTCACACACGGCGACAACCTCAAAGGTGTCCTTTAATGTCGCAGCTGTTGACAGATGTGCTGCGCCGCGTCTACCGTGACCGATGAGTGCATATTTTAAACGTGACATTTCATTCCCCAATTCTGTTTCAATTGGTAAACCTTAGAATTAATCAGACATTCAGCACCGGTGCGGTTAGGAAACCGCACCTACCGGGGCAGGGTAAAATGTTCATTTATTTTTCTGGTTTACCAAATGACTATTAGCCATCAGAACATTCGCTACGCTGATTTTTGATTTTTTGCTGATTGCTAACCGCTAATTAACACACTGATAGCCGGTTGTCTCAAGCCGGGTTCGGATATTATCTACTTCGGCAGTGGACAGTTGACGGAGGGGTCGGCGCATCGTCATTGATGGGAATCGACCCATTAACCAGCGCGCACATTTCATGCGTTGATGTGCATCACTGCTCGGTTCACCAAAGTTGTAGACAATCCGCGCCAGTGCGTCTACTTGACTGCGCGCCTTGCGCGCACCAAGTAGGTCGTTGTTGAGTGCAGCGTGAACGACATCTACCATCAACTCTGGCACAAAACCGGCAAACCCGATGAGAGCCCCGTCACTGCCTTCAAGCAGCGAAGCGAGTAGGTATTCATCGTGACAGGTCAAGATAGGAACGTCCGGTGCCGCTTCTTTGAGTTGTTCATAATCCCATCGCCAGCGCGCCATGTCGCGGGTCCCCATCTTAATACAGATAACCTGTGGGATCTGGACCATCTCCAACATCTCTTCGAGACTATAGCCTGCCTTCGTCCATGCCGGATATTGATGAACAATAATGGGTATATCTGCGCCTTCAGCGACATCTTGGAAGAAGCCGACTGCGGTTTCCGGAGTCCTCCCGAAACGCAGCCAGTGGTGTGCAGGCATTAAGAGAATGGCATCTGCCCCGGCTTCCTTCGCTGCGAGTGCGTCATCAATTGCCGGAAGACTCCCTTCCGCACTCACGCCTGAGACGACTTTAACTTGGTCGCCAACGGCTTCAGCGGTAATTTGTGTAACCCGCTGTCTTTCATGCAGACGGAGAGACATAATTTCGCCGGTGTGTCCGTTACAGACCACACCTTTTATGCCTGGGACACTCGCAAGTTCCTGCATATACTGACGCAGTCCGGTTTCATCAATGGATTCATCTTCATGAAAAGGACAGAGCGTCGCCGGAAATACGCCTGCCCACGAGTGGTGCTGCCAATTCAATTTCATTTTTTTGTCCTAAAGATTTGCCAAAATAGATCTTTCTTTCTGCAAAATTCTGCGTGTATTTCTGATTTTGTTCTATTTTAACTTGATTTTGAATCCAAAATCAAGTATTATTTTAACAAAACAGATTTCGTCTCGTCGGTGTCGTTAAAAATCAAAATGTCTGGTTTACATCACTGGAGGATGTTCAGGTGCAAAAACAGAGAAGGCTTAAAATAATTGCTGCGAGCCTCGTTTTGCTAAGTGGTATGGTGTTTTTAGGGTACGTCATGCTTAAAAAGACGAGTGTGCAGCATTTTACACCTGCTTTGCTTGTGGTAGATAAGGGCAAAGTTGACAATCAACTCGTCCAAGTTGATGGTCTCATTGCGGAAGATAGTTCCAAATGGGATGCCGCCGATTTTGAACTCACCTTTGCTGTCCGCGACCGCGAGAGTGCAGCAACCGTCAATGTGATTTATAAGGATAGACTTAAGCCAGATAACTTTGTTGATGGCGGTAGCGTTTTCGTTGAGGGTAGATATGATGCCTCGCAAAACCTTATTGTTGCTACGAAACTCATGACGAAGTGCGCCTCGAAATATGAAGGGGCAGAGAGTGCTATACCTACAGATGAAACTTCTTACATTTCGCAGTAAGAGATACACGATACTTTAAAAAAACAATATGTTCAAAAATACCTTTTTAAGGAGGCACAGACGCGTATGACTGCGGAAATTGGACAAGCCGCTATATTTCTCTCTGTGCTTTCTGGTTTATGGGCAATCGGTTTTCTCTGCGTTGGGCTGCGCACACGAAACCCGAATGCTGTGCGAAGCGGTAGAAATGCCGTTATTGCTACCTTTATTCTTATCAGTATTGCAACGGTTGCTTTAATCTACGGTTTTGTAACTGATGACTTCTCAATGCGCTATGTTGTTGAGGTGTCCAGTGCGGCGCAACCGCTTCTCTATAAAATCACAGCACTCTGGGGTCGAATGTCCGGTTCATTATTGTTCTGGCTCTGGCTGCTTACGGTTGCTGGGGCGATTGTCGTCTGGCAGAACCACCGATACAATAAACAGACGGGTGATACCCTCGCAGATTATGCCCTAATTCCTGTCGCTATTGTCCAACTCTTCTTTATTATCCTTGTTACTGGCTTAATCGAAGGCGTTTACAACCCACTCGCTCGCTTCCCGAATGGACAGGTCGCGCCCGATGGTGCGGGTATGAATCCGCTCCTCCAGACACCAAGCATGGCGTTTCATCCACCGACGTTATATATCGGTTGGATTAGTCTGACGGTACCGTTCGCGTTTGCCGTTGGTGCCCTCGCGTCTGGTAGAGTTGGCAGCGACTGGATCCTCCGTTCTCGGAGATGGACACTCTTCTCTTGGATTATTTTGACCGTCGGTATCACGCTCGGTGGCAATTGGGCGTATCGTGAGCTTGGTTGGGGCGGTTATTGGGCATGGGATCCCGTCGAAAACGCCTCTTTTATGCCGTGGCTCCTCGGCACTGCTTATCTACATTCTGTGATGATCCAGGAAAAGCGGAGTATGCTCAAATTGTGGAATATCCTCCTGATTACCCTCGCTTTCCAATTCACATTGCTCGGCACTTTTATCACCCGAAGCGGGATTATCTCATCGGTGCATGCCTTTGCACAATCGGACATTGGCGGCTATTTCCTCGGTTTCATTCTAATTTCGACGGCTGGGGTCGTCGGACTCATCATTTATCGTTGGAACCGACTGAAAAGTGCCAATCGTCTTGAATCACTGCTTTCGCGTGAAAGTGCCTTTGTACTGAATAATTGGCTTTTCGTTGGGTTAACACTGATTATTCTCTGGGGTACGTTGTGGCCGATTATCTCCGAGGCAATTAATGGTCAAAAGGCATCTGTGCCTGAAGCCTTTTTTAATCAGGTCGTTATTATTCCGGGATTGTTGCTCCTCTTCCTGACGGGTGCGGGACCTATCATTTCATGGAAAAAGATTACCGCAAATAACTTCCGTCGTATGTTTATGTGGCCCTTGGTTATAGGTCTGGTCAGTGGTGCGTTGACTTGGGGATTTCTCGCATTAAGAGGTAATACATCTCCTATCTATTCGGTGCTCTGTGTTTCCGCTGCTGTCTTCGTGCTTGTCGCAATATTTGCGGAATTTTATCGCGGTGCGAGACTCCGCGCAAAACGACAGGAGACCTCACTCCTCAACGGTTTGGGTCTCCTCATCCAGCGTAACAAAAGACGGTATGGCGGTTATATCATTCACATCGGTATTGTAATCCTTTATATTGGTATTATGGGATCGAAGGGATATTTTCTCCTCGAATCTGACAGTTTATCACTTGGTGAATCGATGAAGGTGGGTGCCTTTGAACTCACAATGAAAGACTCCTTTGAGAGAGAATACGCCAACTATCGCAGGGCTGGTGTCATTTTTGATGTCGCAAAGAACGGAAAGCAGATTGGCACGATGGAACCGGCACGCCACTTCTATTACAAGGCTGGTCAGGGGGAACAGGATACGATTGAGTCTGCCATCCGTCACTTCGGCGTGAATGACCTCTATATCGCTCTCGGTGAGCTGCCGCGGAATATTAAAGGCGGAGATATTGTGAACGTTCAGGTGTATCACAATCCTCTAATTAGTGTCGTTTGGATTGGTGTCGCTATTATGGTAATCGGTGGAATTATTGCTATAGCTGAGAAGTCTCAAGACAGTAAAGAGGCTTAATGAGATTCGGGACAGAACTATGAAGATCGGGAAATTGGGTCGCCTTTCAACATCTATCAGTGCTGTATTTCTCGTTGTCTGTTTTTTTCCTGCCACTGTCTACGCACAGACGGAAACATCTGGCGTGTCGGAAGTGCAAAATACAGCGGATGCCCAATTTGAGTCCAAGTTAAACGAACTCCTCACGACGGTCTACTGTTACTGTGGGTGCGAACGTGAGACGATCGAAGTCTGTGTTTGTGGTACAGCGGAACAGATTGAAACCGATTTTCGCAATCAATTGCTCGTCGGTCAAACAGTAGAGCAGATTCGGACGAATTATCTTGACAGATACGGTCCCCAATTTTACGCAGTTATGCCAGCGGAAGGCATTAATTTGATTGCTTATATTATGCCTGCTGTTATTCTTGTCCTCATCGGTGGTGTCGCTTTTGTCGTGCTCCGAAAGTCAAAGCAGGTGGTTACAACGACAGATAGCAGCGGCACGTCAAGCCAACAGGTTTCTGATACGACGCTGAAGCAGGTTGAAGCTGAACTGGAAAGATACAAACAGGAGAAATAGCCGGGACAGTCTTTCGCACGAAATAGCGCGGTTTAAAAAAAGATTTTTATGGATTCACTTGTTCTTTTATGGATGCTAATTCTCGGCATCATGCTCCTTGTTTATCTCGGATTCCCGATCTTCTCGAAGACCGGTTCTCAAGACGCTGTGTCTTCTGAAGACATAATCGAAGAACGGCGGCGAACCCTTTTTCAGGAACGTGAACGGAGTTACGCTGCACTTGCAGAACTTGACGAAGATTATGAAACCGGAAAACTCTCGGAAGCCGACTACCAAGAGTTACGCGAGGCACTCTTGCAAGAAACGGCACGCGTCATCCTGCAGCTTGAAGAGGAATCGCTCTCAGATGTGGAAGCAGAGATTGAGAGATTTAAACAACAACGTGGAACATAGTATGCACATTAACTTAGCTTCGGACAGCAGTTCAAAGGGCAATTTACAGATTCGATATCTCACAGTGTCGTGCCTCAGTAGCCTGTTAGGGGTTGCCCTAATCCTTTTCTATCTGCCTACCGCCACTGCGCAGACAACGAAACTCGGCAATATTCAAGGCACGGTTATTGACAGAAAACTTGAGAAGCCGCTCGTTTCGCATCCGATAACCCTCACTGTTCATAAAGCAGACACCGCTGAAACACAAGAAGTGCTGACCGATGAAAACGGCAACTACCGTTTTACGGATTTACCCCTGGATCCGACTGTCCACTACACAGTTTCTACTGTTTATGAGGACACCGACTACACCGAGAAGGATTTGGTTCTGTCAACGTGGGCTACAAATATAACTGCCAACTTCGACATCGGAGCGTTTACGGACGATACATCGCAAATTCAGGTTAGAACGCATACCTTTATTATTGGACCGCCGCCTGCGGACCACGCCCCTGACGGTGCTGTCACGGTTGTTGAGGCGGTCGCTGTTGAAAACCAGAGTGACTTGGCTTTTCAAACAAAACACGGCACCCAGACGGTTGGGTTGCATTTAAAACTTCCGAAAGGGACTGAAGGGTTTCAGCCGCATTCGCCGATAACACTTACGATGAACCCTATCACTCATGACGTTATCCTCCCAGCACCGCTACCGCCCGGAGAATCGCAGTTAGGTTACACTTATATTTTTCACGTTGAAAAAAGCAAGTTAGATTTATCGCGTCGCTTAGATTTCGACACAGCAGAATTCTACTTCTTTGTTCCTGACGGTATCGGTTTTGCACCAAACGCCAAATTTTTCAACGCACCCAGGCGCGAACAGATCCATGGGAACGTTTATCTTGTATATCAGAGCGTTGCAGGGAAGACTTTCACTGCGGGAACAACGGTTGATTTGACACTGAATGTGAACATGAATGCGGGTCGTGGTGCGATGCCGGGGCAGACCTCTAACCTTGGGCAGCTGGTACTTATTGCTGTTGCGGCGGCATTGGCTGGCGGTTTTTTCGTCGCTGCACTTTTCAAACTCCGTGCCCCAAGTCGTGCGGAATCTCATACGGATGACTCCATAACACCACCGGATGCGGGATGGCTCCGTAAACTCAGTCCCGATGATATTGAGCATGTTCGCATCGCAAGACTTGAATTCATTACATATCTTGATGATACATACGGGAAGCAGGAAATCTCGGAGCGCGTCTATAAACGACTCCGCCGAGAACAAACCGAACGCCTCACCACGCTCTTAGAGCAGCAAAAAAGGGGAAATAATGCATAGCAAACACCACATCGCTGATTTGATAGTCATGTTAGGTCATATAGACGAGAATGTTCGGAACACTGCGAAAGCAGAATTGGTTGCCATCGGTAGACCTGCCGTTCCGCAACTCATCGATGTTCTTACCCAAGAGTGCTGGTATATGTCTGGGTATGGTGCCGAGTTCTATACACATATCGAAGAATCTGCTATCCCTGTTTATATGGAGCAGATGGCGAATCTGGCTTCGGAGATACTCGCAGAGATCGGAGAGTCCACCGTCCCAGAGTTGACAGCGGAACTCACCAGAGCCGAACGCGAGTTTTCTGAGTGGTTTTATAAGTATTTGCGACCTGAACAGACTGACCGTCTTATCACAATGTTGGCGTATGTTAAGAAAGGAGAATAAGTGTGATGGACAGCGAAGGTGCCATAACTGACCTGATCGAAGATCTGTCAGATATGGATGACGATGTCCGTGAGGCTGCAAAAAAAGAACTGGTTGCTATTGGTGCACCTGCTATTCCACAGCTGATTGAGGCACTCGCGGAGAATTTGTGGGACATTTCGGATCAAGCCGCTGATATCTTAGCAGAAATCGGTGCAGCTGCTGTACCCGCACTCATGGAGGAGTTGGGGATCGTCGAACGATACCACGCTCTGTGCATTAGCGATACGTTAGGTCGTATTGGTGCACCTGCTATTTCTGCGCTGAGTGAAGCCTTACAAGACTTAGACGAACAACTCCGCGAATATGCGATTCGTGCCTTCAGCAATATGGGAGCCCCAGCAATCGATGCGATACCGGTGCTTATTGAGGCTTTAGGTGATCCAGAGGAGGAGGTGCGGACGTATAGTGCCTACGCACTCGCGAACCTTGAGGGTGCCGCCAAGGACGCTGTTCCTGCGCTAATTGCGGCATTGGAGGATGATTCTGAACGCGTCCAACACCATGTAGCGTATGCATTAGAAAAAATCGACACCCCAGAAGCGAAACAGGCACTTATAGCACTGACAACTTAAAAAATTTGAAAAATTGGGTGTAAATATGGTATAATTAAGAAAAGTAGATTATTTTTATGTGCATGAATATTAAGAAAAAGGCGCAAATATTTCAGCTTAACTAACAAAGAATCGATTTGTTTATTTATCCACTCATCTGGTGTCGTCAGGTTCATCGAATTGTGGCGTGTTTTCGGTAAATTGTGCTACATCAGAATGGGATCTGGAAAATTATTAGAAGGGAGCCAAGATGGCAAAATACGATTTTGTAATCGCTGTAGGAGGGGCACCCGGTCAAGGGATTGACACCGTTGGTAAGAGTATGAGCCAAATCTGTGCTCGACACGGTCTCCACGTCTTTACCTATAGTGCTTACCAATCTCTCATCCGCGGCGGTCATACCTTCCTTACCGTCAGAATTAGTTCCGATCCAGTCGCCAACCACGGTGATAAGATAGACATGATTATCGCACTGGATCGGAACAGTTTAGAAACCCACCTTCCACACGTCGCCCCCGGCGGTGCCATTATCTATAATAGTGATGATGTTAAAGCTGCACCCGAACGCGACGATATCCAACTCTGTCCTATCTCCTATAAAGAGTTATCCAATGGTACAGATAGAAGAAAGTTGATGTTGAACATCTGTATGTTCGGTGTTGCTTTGAAAATGGTTGGTGGCGATTTAAAAGTACTCGAAGACATTATCAACCTGACGTTCGGACGTAAAGGACAAGCGTTGGTAGACGCGAATATTGATGTCGCGCGCGCGGGTTACAATCATGCAGCGGAACACTTTACCGCCTTTGAAGCGCAGTTTGAGAAGCAAGAGCCTGCACTTGCTTTCGTTGACGGAAATTCAGCAATGGCAATGGGAGGCGCAGCGGCAGGTGTCAAATTTTACGCTGCCTATCCAATGAGTCCATCAACGGGTGTCCTTCACTGGATGGCGAACAATGCCCGCGATCTAAACATTATGGTTCGCCAATGTGAGGACGAAATTAGTGTTGTCAATATGGTTATTGGTGCGGCACACGCCGGTGCTCGCGCGATGTGTGCGACATCAGGTGGTGGATTCGCACTCATGTCGGAAGCCATTGGCAGCGCAGGGATGATGGAGATTCCGATCGTTGTTATTAACGTCCAACGCGGGGGTCCCTCCACAGGTTTGCCCACAAAAACCGAACAGGGCGATCTATGGCAGATCCTGGGTGCCAGTCAAGGCGATTTCCCGAAAATCATCGTCGCACCGACAAGCATTATGGACGGTTTTGACACCATTCCAGAAATCTTTAATCTCGCCGATAAATTCCAATGTCCGGGCATGGTGCTCTCCGATCTCACACTCTCTATGGGCTTCACAACCTTTGACCCTGACTCCATCAATTGGCATCCGGAAATTGACCGCGGGGCACTTATCAGTGGTCCCGTGCAACTTGACGGTGAATACCTCCGGTATCAAATTACGGATAGTGGTATCTCACCGAGAGCGATCCCCGGCACGCCGGGACACGTTCATGTCGTTGCGACCGATGACCACGACGAAGATGGTACTTTAATTAGTGATGAGTTCACGAATCCGCATAAACGGCGCGACATCATGGAGAAGCGGCAACGGAAGATGGAGGGTATCCTTGAACTCCTACCGCCGCCGACGCTTGAAGGACCCGAAGATGCCCAAATTACGCTCATTGGATGGGGGTCGACCCTTAGTGTGATTGGCGAAGCGGCTGAACAACTCACGGAAGCCGGTATTCCGACTAACCATATCCATTTCAAATGGCTCTATCCGATGGACGAAGACGCTATAAATGAAGTGCTTGCGAAATCGGGACACTCGATTATTGTTGAGTGTAACTACACCGGTCAATTCGCACGCTTCCTGCGCGGTGAAACAGGCTTTAAGGCAGACGGTCAGATTCGCAAATACGACGGCGAACCGTTTATGCCGCATCACATTGTTGACGGTGCCCGTGAACTCTTGACGAGTAAGACGGACCTTTATGTCCCCTACCAAGAAATTGTAGTCTAATAAAGGAGGATGAATCAGATGGCAAAAGCAAAACGAGAAAGATCCACTCGACGCGAAAGACCCATTCAAGGGGCACCCACCGCGAGAGATTTCCAAGGTGATGTTCGTCCGGATTGGTGTGCAGGGTGTGGTGATTACGGTGTACTCAGTTCTCTGCAGACTGCTTATGCAAAACTTGGCAAAGGCAATCATGAACACCTCACCGTAAGTGGCATTGGTTGCTCCTCCAACCTGCCCGGATACATTCGGACTTACGGGATGCATACACTCCATGGACGCTCACTTGCGGTTGCAACGGGTGCCAAGCTTGCCAATCACGAGATGAATGTGGTTGTTACTGGCGGCGATGGGGATGGATACGGCATCGGCGGGAACCATTTTGTCCACACGATGCGAAAGAATATTGACCTCCTCTATATCGTGATGAACAACCAGATTTATGGATTGACCATTGGTCAAACTTCGCCGACGAGTTTGATGGATATGAAGACGAAAAGCACACCCTTTGGCAATATAGAGGCACCGCTCAATCCGATTGCTATGGCAATTGTTACCGGCGCGACCTATGTCGCCAGAGGGTTTAGCGGGAATCCGAGACAACTGGCAGAATTGATGTACAACGGCATGCAACACAAGGGTTTTGCCCTTATTGATGTGTTTAGTCCTTGTATTACTTTCAATAGAGACAATACAACTGACTTTTTCAAGCAGCGCGTCAGAGAACTCGAAAACCACGATCCGAGTGATCAAGCTGCGGCACTTCAGGAAGCTGCCAAGTGGGGAGATGAGATTCCGATCGGTCTGTTCTATCAAGATACCAGCCGCCCCGCCTTAGATGAGATGGAACCGGTTTTAGAAAACGGGCCCATGGCGCATCAACCGCTCGGTGTTACCGAAGAACAAGGCGATGCAATTATCCAGAGTATGATGTAAGACGGACGTGGTATCGGTCGTTTTTTGCACGCCTACTTTTTGTTCATGATATTGGTTGATTATAGGGCGGGGCCAGGCTCCGTCCTATGTCTTTTTTGCGCCTTACGGAATCGTTCACACCATGCGCATCCGTGCTTCCGGACTCACTAAACACTTTGGACACCGCACAATTGTCAAAGGGGCTACGCTTTCGGTTCGTCCGGGAGAAGTCGTTACGATTTTCGGTCCGAATGGCGCAGGGAAAACAACGCTCATCCGAATGCTCGCAACCCTCCTCCGACCGACATCAGGCGCGCTTGAAATTGAAGGCGCAGATGCCATTGCCAATCCTTCGGACGTGCGACGGGCATTGGGTGTCGTCGTTCATGAACATCTGGCTTACCCGATCTTCAGTCCTTATGAGAATCTCAGATTTTTCGGACAGATGTATGGTGTCGAGCAGCTTGAACACCGCGCAACAACACTTCTCACAGAAGTCGGGCTGCAACGTTTTATCCATGAACCCCTGCATATCTTCTCACGAGGCATGACACAGCGCTTTATGATTGCCAGAGCCCTCCTCCATCATCCCTCAGTCTTGTTATTCGATGAACCCTTCTCTGGCTTGGATGCTTCCGCTAAACAGTTCGTCCTTGAACGCATCGCAGAAGAACGCCAAAAAGGGACAGGTATTGTTGTTACAACACATAACACAGAGTTGGGCTATCTTGTGGGGACAAGGTTCCTCTTTATGATAAATGGAGCGTTGGAAGCGGTTGCACAGAAAGATGAGATTTCGGCAGAGACGCTTCTGCTCACGTACGAGGAGAAGTTATAGGCACACTAATCCGAGGCAGGTATAGATGGATACTTCCAAATTGAGACAGACATGAGGTTTCCATTACGTCAAATTGGCGCGCTGATTCGCAAGGATCTTGGACTTCAATTCCGTTCAAAGGAGACGCTGGCATTAATTTTCGTCTTTAGCGTGCTCGTTGTTCTTATCTTCGCTTTCGCGTTTGGTCCGATTTTCCCTGAAAAGGTGGAACGTGGTAAATTAGCCGCGAGTGTCCTCTGGGCAGCGTTCGTTTTTGCAGGAATTATTACCTTGAATCGTTCATTTACGATAGAACGCGCACACGCTGCTTTACACGGTATTCGACTTACCGGTGTCGATGCGGGTAACCTCTACCTTTCTAAGGTTATCAGTAACGTTGTTTTTCTGTTGTTATTGGAAATTGTTATAACGCCTATCGCACTTCAATTTTTAGACTTACTTGATGTGGCGACGGTGAGCACATTACTGAAATTATTCGGCGTGCTGAGTATCGGGACACTCGGTTTTTGTGCTGTCGGTGTGCTGTTAGCTGGTATGTCTACAAGCGCGGACGGCGGTGAAAGTCTGCTTTCTGTTATTCTACTTCCACTTGTTATCCCAATCATTATGGGCGGCGCGAAATGCACCGTCTCGCTGCTGGTAACGGGTGGGTTAGAAAACAAATTTTGGCTGCAATTGCTCATAGGATGCAGTTTAGTTTTTCTGGCATCTGCGTACCTACTCGCTGATGCTGTTATTGAGGAATAGTAAAATGGCTGTTGGCGATCGGCAATCGGCAGTCGGTAGTGTCCAGTGCAAAAAATACAAACGTTTTGTATGCCATAACACTCGCTTTTCCAACCGCTGGAAACGCAGTGTCCCGAGTGCTGACAGCCACTAAAAAGGAGAAGAACTTGTCAGAAATTATCCATATTCATGCACGCGAGATATTAGACTCGCGTGGTAACCCGACAGTCGAAGTTGACGTTGATTTAGCATCGGGCGCATTCGGACGCGCCGCAGTGCCGTCTGGTGCCTCCACAGGAGAACACGAGGCGGTTGAACTGCGGGATGAGGATGCGGGTCGGTATTTGGGAAAAGGCGTTCAGAAAGCCGTCGAAAATGTCAATACTGCTATCGCTGAAGCCCTCATCGGCGCGGATGCCTTCGCACAGAGCGATATTGATGCTGCTATGCGTGCACTTGACGGGACAGAAAACAAAAGTCATCTCGGCGCGAACGCGATTTTAGGCGTCTCCTTAGCCGTCGCGAAAGCGGCTGCTGCTGAGGCTGGACAACCGCTATATCGCTATATCGGCGGAACGAACGCCAAAGAACTCCCTTTACCGATGATGAACATCTTAAACGGGGGTTCTCACGCTGATAACAACGTTGATATCCAAGAATTTATGGTGATGCCAGCGGGGGCAGCGAGTTTTGCTGAGGCACTTCGTATGGGTGCCGAAATCTTTCACAGCCTCAAAGCCGTCTTACAGGAACGCAATTGCAATACAGCTGTCGGCGATGAGGGTGGATTCGCACCCGATTTGGGATCCAATGAGGAAGCGATTGCTGTGATTATTGAAGCCATTACGCGCGCCCGTTATCTGCCGGGTGAAGATGTCCTTTTGGCGTTGGACGCTGCTTCGAGTGAATTTTACAATCGGGATACGGGTGTTTATGAGTTGAAGGCAGAAGCACAACCGACCAAATCGCCCGAAGAGATGGTCGCGTTTTACACTGAACTCTGTGAGAAGTATCCAATTGTCTCCATTGAAGATGGTATGGATGAAAACGATTGGGACGGTTGGAAACGTTTGACTGAGGCGATTGGCGACAAGGTTCAGCTCGTCGGAGATGACCTTTTTGTGACCAATACCACCCGTTTGCAGCAGGGGATTGATGGACAAATTGGCAACTCTATCCTCATCAAAGTCAACCAAATTGGTACTTTGACGGAAACGCTTGATGCGATTGAACTCGCACGGCGTTTTAATTACACGGCTGTCGTTTCGCACAGATCCGGTGAAACGGAGGATACCACTATTTCTGACCTCGTCGTGGCGACGAACGCCGGTCAGATAAAAACGGGTTCGCTTTCTCGTACGGATCGTGTCTGTAAATATAACCAACTTCTCCGGATTGAGGAAGAATTGGGAGAAAGTGCCATTTTTGCTGGCAGGAAAGTCTTCTATAATTTAGCAGTTCGCGAATAGCATATTGCTAACCGCTAAGAGTAGAGCGGAGTGGAACACCTTAACAGCAAATGGCGTATTGCTAACAACGAATCACCGATAGCCGTAATGAGGTTTCCCTTATGCACGTTGGGCGTCTGATCTTATTTATCATAGCACTTGGCTTGCTCTTAGTGAGTGTTGGGCAATTTATGAACGGTTACAGTGACTGGCAACAGGCACAGATTGCTGAGGAGGCCTACCGCGCCGAGATACGAAAACTGGAGGCTGAACGGGACCTACTTCAAAAGCGTGTTGAAATGCTGAAAGGTGATACGCTCACCAAAGAACGACTTGCCCGGAAACGGCTCGGCTACGTTAAACCGGGGGAACTTAAGTTTAAAGTCGTCAAGCCTGATGCCGTTGAGTGATTTCGCGTGGTCCTACGATTAAATTGTCTGGGAATAAAAAAGTATTGTATTTTCGCGCCGCGTCCAGTAAAATAAAAACAGAGTTCTATCTTACAGACTACACCTAAGGTTAACTTGATGAACGAATCCGGCTATACTTCCCTACATGATGCAGCACGGGACAACGCTTGTGAAGCGACGACGGTGTTACTAAAAAATGGTACTGATGTCAACGCATTGGATCAATATGGATACCCGCCGCTCCATTGGGCAGCGTGGCACAATGCTTATGAAGCGGCAGCGGTATTGCTGGAACATGATGCGGATGTCAACGCACGGAATGATAAAGGGTTTATGCCCTTACACTGGGCAGCGTGGAACAACGCCCATGAAACGGCAACGGTATTGCTGGAAAACGGTGCTGATGCTAATGGGAAGAACGATGAAGGGGATACACCGTTACATTGGGCAGCGTGGCGCAATGTTTATGAGGCAGAGGCACTGTCGCTGGAAAACCGCACGGAGCTCAATCCGAGGGAAAAGTCGGGCTATACGCTCTTACACTGGGCAGCGTGGCGGAACGCTTATAGAACAGCCGTCGTGCTAATAGAGAGTGGCGCCGATGTTAACGCGCAAAATCGTAAAGGCTATACTCCCTTACATATCGCAGCAGAGGACAACGCGCATGAGGTAGCAATTGCATTGATAGATCACGGTGCTGATATTAACGCGACGGATGAAAATGGTGATACCCCTCTCCATGTTGCAGCGGCTCACAATTCGCATGAAACGGTATCCTATCTGGTGAAAGATGGTGCTAATGTCAATGCAGTCGGTGCCAATGATTGGACGGCTCTCCACATCGCGGCACGAGACAATGCCCGTCAAATCGTAGCAATGCTGTTGGAAAATAGGGCAAACCTCAATGTGAAAGACAAAAATGGCTATACCCCCTTAGACCTTGCTGAACAGCGGGAAGCACTTGAGGCGGTAAAGATGTTAAATGTTCGTCGAGGCAGAAGGCGCTGGTTATGGGGATAGCCTGGATCTAAGTCCCCTTATACCGGTAGCCGGGTCTGATGGGTGTATGCTTTAATCCGTTCAGTTGCTAATTCAATATAACTCTCCTCAATATCGTATCCGATATAGTGTCGTCCCGACTTCAAGGCACTCAAACACGTCGTACCACTCCCACAAAACGGATCCAAAACGACATCCCCAACGAAAGTATAGAGTTGAATGAGTCGGTGCGGAAGCTCCTCAGGAAACGGGGCAGGGTGACCGATGCGTTTCGCTGAAACAGCCGGGAAGCTCCAGACGCTTTTTGTCCATTCTAAAAAGTCCTCTTTACGAATTGAGTTTTCTTTTCCGTCCCGTTTTCGCGAGAAGGAGCCTTTGGAGAAAACGAGGATGTATTCGTGAACGTCTCTCAATACCGGATTCGCTGCCGATAACCAACTCCCCCATGCCGTTGAACTTCCGGCACTTGAGGCTTTGTCCCAGATGATTTCGCCACGCATGTGGTAACCTATCGCCAACATATCTTCTATGATGTAGCTATGCAGCGGGATATAGGGTTTGCGTCCCAAGTTGGCGATATTGATGCATGCCCTACCACCCGTAACCAGTTTTTTATAGGTCTCGGCGAAAACAGTGTAGAGGAGTTCTCTATATTCTCCGAGCGATAGGTCTTCGTCGTATTCTTTTTTCGCATTGTACGGCGGGGACGTAACCATCAGATGGACACTCTCATGGGGGATTTCGGACATCTCTGTGCTGGATGTGCAATAAAGTTGATTGAGATTTTCGGTGGGGATGGGGTTTTCCGTCCACGTATCGGGTTCGGGAATTTCCTGATTGGCGTAGAGTCTGCTCCCATAGAATTCGCTGGCATCGTGATTGATTCTTCCACGGGTCCCAAACGCGCTGGTTTGCGTTCCACCTTTCCGAGATTCTGAATTGTGTTTATTTTTTTGCGCCATCCTTCTACTAACCCGTCCTACCTTTGCACTACTTAGCTGCTTCCGCCAATTACAATAAGGAACGCACTATCTCCACTGGCGTGGACGCTATGAAGGATGTCAGCTGTGAAGGTAACACTATCGCCTTGTTCGAGCGTTATTTTGTCGTTGCTTGTTGTAAATATGATGTTTCCACTGAGCACAATGACGGTAGCGGCTGCGGGTGCTGAATGCTCCACAAGCGTCGCTTCCGATTTCATAGCGACCAGGACGATAGTCAATTCATCACCGCGGGCTAATGTCAACGAGGCTCTCCCTGACGTAGCGGACGTGGCTTCTTCCATGAGGTTTTCAGCCATTGATATGAGTGGAAATGCTTTTGTTAAGGATGTGTTCAGATCTGCGGGCCTGTAGGGTCTTTCAAACGATGTGTTCATTGTAAATCTCCGTAATTTAATGGACGCTAATACCCATCCGGACACCAATAAATAACATCCCGTTTGGGAAACAGAACCGCTAAAAACGCCGAGATTTCTGTGGGGACTGTCGCATCAGCACTTATCTGCTCCCACCCAATTTCGCCAAATAGGAGTTTCCAAAAATCTGCTTCGGATAGGTCTATGCCGAAATCAACTGCATCGGCATCCTCAGGAAGGATTTGTAGGGTGCCATCAGCATTGTGCCGTAGCACTGCTTGCTGATTGTCGAGGGCAGGGAGTTTGACAGTGAGTGGTGGAAATGTCCCATCAGCATCCCCAATTCGCGACTCCCATTGGACTATAAAGCGACGCAAAAACACAGCCGGACGAATAGCGTAGAGCATCATCCCTGTGTATTCTATCGGCGTTATCGGACTGTCACATTCTGCTATTAGGCGTTTGGCAAACGGGTGTTGAGATGTGAATCTACTTTCTATCTCTTCAACGCTTTGTGTTTCGCATACCTGTAAAAAATGGGATACAAGTGCATCCAAGACTGTCGAATTATCGGGGATATATCCCACTTCGCGCACCTCCACACGCTTGCCTTCTATTTCATAGTTGAGGTATCCGGCAATATATCCATCTTGGCGTGCGACAACGGTTGGAAGGACACCCCGAATACGGGGGGGTGCCATATCCCAATAAGCGCGTGTCCGGGCGATGGTTCCGCTCTGTTCGGCATTGGCAAGATCGTGTAGCTTCGCCACAGCGTCTACGTCGGTTTCTGGGTTAAAATCGGTTACCTGCCATTCAGATGAAGTTACCGTGCGTGTTGCCGAGTTGCATTTCAAATTGAAACTGTGGAGAGGCAGGGAAGTCCATCCCAATCGGCGGTAAAATGCTTCTGGAATGATCGTGAACAGCACACCAAGATCGCATCCTGTCGTCCGTAGATAGTCGATTGTGTCTCGCATGAGGGCAGACGCATAGCCGACCCCACGATAATGCGGATGTGTGCAGACGCCACCGATGCCACCCATCGTTACGAGAGAGGCACCGACCCGTATGCGTCGTTCCCAGACGCGCAGGGTCGAAATAACACGGTCGTTTACAACGACGACTCGCGTCTGTGAAAGCCTATAACTGCTATCGCCTTTCACATACTGCCAATAGCGTTCATGTCCATTTGGGTCAAAAGCCAAGCAGCTAAGTTCTATAACCTGCTCTAACTCTGATTCTCGAACCGCTCTAATTTCCATATTTTATTGGTTGTTAGTTATTAGTAGTCTGTCCACCTTTGAATTGTAGGTGAATGCGTTCGTAGTAGTGCGATTTATCGCACGTCCGAAAATAAACAACGGTCAATGAATTGCCCTACTACGAACCGAGTTACTCCCAATTTTAGACTGAACAGACTATTAGTTATTGGTTATTAGTTAAGAGTTTTCTTTGTAACAATTCTATTGACCTTAGAGACCGCCAAGGCGGGGAAAATTGTTACAACCCCACCTCTTTGCTGACTGCTGACTGCTGACCGCTATCACCGCATTGAAAAGACAACACCTAACGCCTCGTTTGGTGTCTGGATGAGTTTCTCACACCCTTCGGGTGCCTGATCAATCGGAAGAATATCTGTAATCAAGGGTTGTACCTGAATCTTGCCCTCCGACATCAGGCGCAGCGAGAGTTCCAAGTTGCGTTGGGTCGGCCAGGGGACAAATACTGGTGGATAATCCGCACCGTGTTCGTAATCCTCATCGTGATACCCCGGCCCCGTCCGCGCTGCACTGATAACGTCCACGTTCCCGAGCCCTGCTGCGAAGCCGTGCGTAATATTTGCACCGCCGACAATAACAATCCGTCCGACTTTGTGCGTATCGGGTGCGGTCTTCAACATCGCTCGGATTTGCTGGAACGCGCTCGTTGCGTCGCCGCCGAAGGCGATAATCCCGCAATCCATACCGTAGCCGTTGGTGAATTCCGCTGCGGTGGGAATCGGATCCGCCTCTGAGACGTTTATCGCACGGTGTATCCCAGCATTTTCCGCAATGCCTATTCGTAAGGGTAACCTGTCCAAACCGATGACATAAGCCCCCGCCGTTTTGGCTATCTGACAAGCAAACTGCCCGACAATGCCCAATCCAGCGACAACAACGTTTTCTCCGATACGGATACGTCCGCGTTGCACGGCATGCAATGCCGTTGCTGCGAGATGAATAGATGATGCCGCCTCACTGGCGACGTTATCGGGGACCTTCGCACATAAGTTGTGCGGCACACAGGCGTACGTCGCGTGGAGTGCGTAGCCGCCCCCCATACCAGCGACCCGATCGCCAATCTCGAATTCGTCGCAATCGCCTTCTTTGCCAATCACGACACCGGCGTTTGTGTATCCGAAAGGACGTTGCCGCGCTTCGGACCCCGGGTTTTCGCGTCGGCGTTTGACACCGCCGAGTTCTGTCCCGGGACTTACCATAGAGGCGTGGACTTGAATTAAAAGCTGCCCGGGTTTCGGTGCAGGCGTTTCTTGTTCTTCTGTCCAGATACGTCCGGCTTCGTTCATCATCAGAACTTTTCTTGTTTTGCTCATTGACAGATTATCCTTTCTTATGCTAAAAATCCAAGCCTAAAACTACTAATTGTGTTTTTCAACAAAAAGGTATCAAAGTAAAACAAAAGGCAGCAGGGGTGTGGCTGCTGCCTTTATCAGATTAACTGTCCAGAAATGTTTGATAGTCAATCTCTAATTGTTTAAGAATACTTCGGAGCGTCCCTATTTTCAAATCTCTACTACCCCA
>JAPPII010000119.1 GCA_028820845.1 Candidatus Poribacteria bacterium | reverse complement strand
GTTTATTTCGCAGCTATATTGATCACTGCTAACAAAATGTAAACACTACGTAGATCTTTTTTGGAATGCCGTATCGGATATATCGCCATTAGTAGGGCTAAACTTGATAGGCGTAGAGTGGCGGGATGAGGGACTACGCCTTGAAAAAAATCCCTTAAGCAATGAATCTATTCGCATATACATTCCTGCAATGCAAGCAAGCGGAATAGTCGTTACGTTTGACAACATCACACACCCGGAATTGCATTTGATCGCTGGTGATAAACAGGGCGGTCTTGTAGACAGCACGCTTTCCGCACCCTTTGTTGTAGAATATAGGGATGCGAATGATAAACCTAAACAGGGGGTTAGCGTTACTTTTTCAATTAGAGAAGGTGAGGCTGAACTGACAGATAAAACTGTTACGACCGATGCAGAGGGGCGCGCAAAAACCTTCCTGCACCTTGGCATGAAACTCAGGACCATTACTATTCAGGCAACTGCTGAAGAGGTTATCACGCCACTTACGCTTACTGCACAAGTCGTCTTACCAGAAAATCATGTTGCAGCAGATGTGAATGCTGATGGTATTGTGGATGTGATGGACCTCGTGTTAGTTGCTGCCACTATCGGCACAACGCCACCTGAAGATACATATCCGAATCCTGACGTAAACGGTAATAGGGTCGTCGATAATGATGATTTAGCATTGGTCATGGCAGCATTAGAAACGGCACCCGCCGCACCTGCAGCTGCTATGACTGCCGAAACTTTGCAAAGATGGATTGATGAGGCAAAACAACTCACGTATTTAGATGAAACACTCCTACGGGGAATCGCAACACTTGAAGCGTTACTTGCATCTTTGCTACCAGAAAAAACTGTTCTCTTGGCGAACTTCCCTAACCCATTCAACCCAGAGACATGGATACCGTTTCACTTAGCAGAATCGACTGAGGTGACGCTACATATCTACGGGATTGATGGTGTGTTAGTGCGGACATTGGCATTCGGACAAAAATCTGCTGGCATCTATGACCATCGCACACGTGCAGCGTATTGGGACGGACGAAATGCACAAGGAGAACGGGTTGCAAGCGGTGTCTATTTTTATACGCTTACTGCTGGTGATTATACATCTACGCGTAAGATGTTGATAAGGAAGTAGGTCATTATTGGTTAAGTCGCGATTCGGAGATCGCTCCTACAGTAGAAGAGTCGGGATTGCTACTCCGAGACGATATAAACTTTTTCACCGCTCTTCGCGCTATCGTAGAACGCGTCCAATATCTGCATAAAAACATAAGCATCCGAGGCAGAGACATCTGGGGCGACTTCACCGGCGATCGCCATGGCAAAATGATTGAGTTCGTAGTAGAAGACATGAACCTCGTCAGGAAGTTCGCCGTGATCAATTTCGAGGGGTTCATCGACGGTTTCTCGGATGAATTCGCCGGCTTTGAATCGGGAGATACCCCCGTTTGTAATTGCACCAGTTGTGCCGTAGAGTTCAACGACGCTTGCCGAGTCTGAATGGCTCATCCGGGAACAATCAATCTGGATGGTTTTTCCACCTTCGCAGCCGAGGATACCCGTAAAATAGTCCTCCGCTGCGCCTTCAGGTCCGTCGTATTGCGGGTAAAGCACGTGTTTCGCAGCGAATGCCCACTCCGGCCTCGGACATCCCATCCACCACCACGTCAAGTTAAGTTCGTGTGAGTAATGTTGCCCTAACGAACCGCCTTTCTGTCCATAGACGTGTAACCATCGACTGTTGGCGTTAAGGTCTGGAATAAAGTTGTATTTCCCAAAGATGCGGGCATGATACAGGTCGCCGATTGCCCCGTTCAGGACGGCGCGCCGAATCTTCCTATTGTTTGGGAAATGACGCATAAAATAGCAGAATTGCAGCGTTTTCTCGGCTTTTTGCGCCGCTGCTGCCATCTCTAATATTTCGGGTGCGCGGATTGCATGCGGTTTTTGTACCAAGACATGCTTGCCTGCACTGAGCGTATCCAAGACCTGCTGTTTTCTAACGTCTGGATTGGTAGCGAGATAGACGGCTTCAACAGTTGAATCGTCAAGGAGCTCGTGGTAGTCGGCATAGCGGTGTGGTACTGCATTGTCATCGCCTGCCTGCGCTCGGCGGGTCGGGTCGCGCTCAGCGATTGCGATAACGTTTAGCCGAGAGGTCGCATTCGCAGCTTCAATCGCTCGACAACCTGCCCATCCACATCCAACAACGCCGAGTTGGATAAGTTGGTTCGCCATAAAAAGGTCCCTCTACTTCTTCTGTGAAAGCGGTTTTTAATATGACATATCTATTGTATCGAACATGTGGAAATCAATATTAAAGGGGAGTGAGATGTCCGATTCTTTATTGGCAAAGTGACGCGAAAAATCAATAAGCGTGAATCCCACTAACTCCTTTGTTTCTGGATGGAAACGGAGTATAATATCCTCTGCGTATTCAACGTAGTCTGTATATTTAGGGTTGCCCCGTGTTACATAAAGGACATCAACTTCTTGGTCATAGAAGATTTTAATTCTACTTTGGCGGCTACTCATCTCTTAGGGTTCCACGACTTTGTAGAGCTCAACCTGTCCGTCGCGGATTACTTGGAGTGCAAGGCTTTTGACAGGATGACGGTTTTCATCATAATGAGAGATAGTTGTAGCACCTTTGTAGCCACTGACTGCTGCGAACGCATCACGGACTGCCATAAGATCAAGCGAACCCGCTGTCTCTATCGCTTGTGCTAAAAGTCGCATTGCATCGTAGCCCGACGCAGCGATACCGTCCGGTGGACTCTCGAACAGTGCCATGTAATTTCCTACAAATTCTTGAACATCTGCGTCCTGTGTCGCTACGGAGAAATTCGTAGGATAGTAGCTCCCGTCCAATACAGTGTTATCTGCTAAGATGCTAAGGAAGCGTTCCCTGTCGTCCCACGCACTCCCGCCGAGGAAAGTTGCTGTGATACCGATCTGTCGTGCTTCATTTATCAACGATGGCACTTCTGGTTGGAAACCCGGACAGAAGATAACATCAGGCATTGTTTCGTGGATTTCTGTGAGCAGCCCAGTGAAGTTGGTATCGCCTACGGTGTAGGCACCACTATAGACGATTTCTCCACCGTTTGCCTGAAAAGCCGCCTCAAACGCCGCTACAAGATCAATTGTATAGACATCGCCTTCCTCGATAATCGTTGCTGCCGTTTTAGCACCAAGTTCATCAGGGTTCATTGCGAAACCCGCCATCACCTTCCCTTGAAATGGGTTCGGGACGGTAATGAGAAAGACGTGATCTCCTGCTGCGGGTACATTTGCACCACTGGAGCCGGGGAGCATGAGCCGTTGTGCTTGTTGCGCAATCGGACCGACTTCGACAGCATTGGTAGAATAGACGGGACCTAAGAGTGCGAAAACGTTTTCCATATCGATAAGTTCTTTCGCAGCACTAACGCTTGCTTCCGGAGTCGGTGGTTCCGTCGCAACGGGTTGATTATCTCGGCTGATAAAGACGACTTCCATACCCAGCACGCCACCGTTGCTATTAATTTGGGCACGAGCGGTTTCAGTGCCTTGGCTAAAGGTTGTAAAAGTGTTAGATGGCTGAATGACACCGATTTTTAAAGTCGTTTCGATCGGAGTCGTGACGGCGTCGGGTTGAACGACATGACTGATACGGTCGCATCCGAATAGATAAATACTTAGAAAAGCGGATAGGATAACCGAGGTTAAAGCGAAAATTCTCGCACGCATACTGTGGTTTTCTCCTTTTGGCAAAAAATAGAAAATATTTGAAAAATATTTAGGTTTATGGTAATCTCTTATCCAAGAAAAATAATAACAGACACTACAGGTTTTGTCAAATTTAGAAACATACCGAAACATATCTATTTAGGAATTGCACTCAGTTGTCGATTTTCGGTGAAGGGGTGTCCGTTATACCTAAACACGTAGCCCGTAAGCGTAGCGGAGGGCGGGTCTACGGAGAGACCCTTTATCTATCAAACTTACCTGACCGAACCGCAAGGAAAAATTAAAAAATGGAACTCGGTTTTTTCACAATGCCTTTACACCCCCCGGGTAGCGACACCACTAAAACGCTCGATCACGATATTGAGCAGATGGTCGTCTTGGACGAGTTGGGTTATAAAGAAGCTTATGTTGGTGAGCATTTTACGTTTACATGGGAGAACATTCCGTCTCCGGATCTCTTTATTGCAAAAGCGGCTGCGATGACAGAAAACATCATCTTCGGCACGGGAATTACATGTATGCCGATACACAATCCTGCGGTTGTGGCGCATCGCATCGCACAACTGGACCATCAGACGCATGGACGTTTTCATTGGGGGGTTGGTTCAAGTTCCACACCAAGCGATGCGGAAATGTTCATGGCGGACGGCGACAGACGGCAATCAACCCGAGAAGGGATTGAAGCAGTACTCAAGATTTGGACGGATCCAGAACCTGGACATTACAAGAGCGATTTCTGGGAGTTTAAAATTCCCGAAGACCGCCCAAACATTGTCAGCGTCCACATGAAACCGTACCAGAAACCGCATCCGCCGATTGCGATGGCAGGATCGTCACCCAGATCTGATACACTCGTTCTTGCTGGCGAACGCGGTTGGATTCCCATGAGCATTAATCTGGCACATGTTTCTGTTATCAAGACGCATTGGGACGCGGTCGAAGAAGGCGCAGAGCAGGCGGGATTATCGCCCTCGCGTTCAACGTGGCGTATTGCTCGCGAGGTCTACGTTGCGGATACCACCGAGCAAGCGCGAAAAGAGGCACTCGAAGGCACGCTCGGACGCGATTTTAGGGACTATTGGTTTAACCTGTTTAGCCCAGGAAACTTCAAACCCGATCCAGATATGGACGACGCAGATATGACGCTCGAACATCTATTGGATACTTTGTGGATTGTCGGAAGTCCGGATCACGTCGCGAATCGCTTGCGCGAACTCTACGACGAAGTCGGCGGTTTTGGGGTCTTGCTCGCCATGGGGCACGAGTGGGAGCCGAAGGAGCAATGGTTGAATTCGATGACGCTTCTTAAGAATGAAGTGATGCCGCAACTCACAGATTTGACATAAGCAGGCACGCGCCGCGTGCCGTTGCCCTTTACGATTTGTAGCGGACGAAACCGGGAGACTTCTTATGACCACCCTCATGGTAGGTGCAGCAGAGACTACGATTACCTCCATAAAGGACAAACCCGATGTTTATGCTGAGTTGTATGCTCGCGCTTTGGTACTCGCTGATGGTGAAAAACAACTTGCTATCGTAACAGCCGACTATGGGCAATTCCCGCTCCACTACAACAAAGTACTACTCGATGCAATCCAGGGTGCCACAGGCATACCGCCAGCGCACGTCGTCATCAACTGTAGCCATACGCATAATGCACCGGGGGTTGACGGACGGTGGATAACGAAAGAGTCCGAGGCGTGGTTAGCAACCGGTCTCGCTGAATTGGTGAAAGATGCGGTAGATGCCCTTGAACCCGCAACCTTGCGGTCAGGACGCGCGCCTGTCCAAATCGGCTACAACCGCCGCATAATGAATGACGAGGGTTATATTATTATGGCACCCAACCCAGAGGGCTCTGTTGTTCCGTGGGTTGATGTGTTAGGTGCTTACGATACAGATGGACAAATCATCGCCGTGTTGTTCTCACACGCTGCGCACCCCGTGATTGTCCACTGGTCGAGCGAGGAGATGGGTGCCGATTATCCCGGTTATGCCGTTGAACATCTTCGCAATTTCTTGGATCTGAAGCCGGAAAGCGTTTTGCTGTTTGCCCAAGGCTGCGCAGCGGATATTAACGGATATCCGCTGCGCGGTGGTTTCGATGCCTGCGATGTCGCTGGATTCACCCTCGCCTTTGCGACACACCAAGCCTTGAAAACAGCAAAAGAGGTTCCTGTCGCACCCCTTAAAGTGTGTTCAAAGCTCGTCGATTTACCGTTCCGAGATCCGCCTTCGGTTGCGGAATGTAAGCAGTTGATTGAAGAATTCCCTGGCGATGAACGCTACGTTGCCCTGTTAGAGGTCGCGAAGAGCGGTGAGAAACGCACCTTACCCTTCCCCATGAGTGCGTTTGCTGTTGGGGACGCGCTCTGTTTCCTGTCCGTATCTCATGAACTCTTTTCGGCGTATCAACTCTTTGTAGACGAAACATCGCCGTTCTTACATACTTTTGTCTTCGGCTATACGAACGGCAGCGAAGTCTACATTGCGACCAAGAAGGCTTACGATTTGGGGTTACGAGCGGGCTATGAAGCGGGACCGCGGAACCACGCCCTCAGCGGTCCCTATCGGTTAGCATTACTACCATCGGTTGAAGAACAGATTCACGCCGAGATGACGGATCTATTGGAAAGATTGAAAGATTCGCAAGGGAGCCAGTAATTAGAAATAAGTTTCTAATTTCGCGCGTGCGTTTGCGACACCTTCAATAATCGGTTGCGGTGTCTCCGCTTGCAATCCCAGATAGATGAGCATGATTTCCCCAGCGTAGCCGACGCGTTCTATCTCCTGACAGATGGCGCGAAAATCCATCTCGGGTGCCCAAAACGGCTCGCTGCCTGTCTTTGAATCCACACCACAGTTGAAATAGACACTGGACAACCGTTCTGACAAGGCGCGCAAGGCGACAACAGGATCGTCTCCAGCGCGATGAAAGTGGTACGGGCTGTAGTAGAAGCCTAAATTGTCAGAGGGAATCGCGTTGAGGATGTGTTGCGTGCGTTCAAGGTTGTAGGCGAGACTTCCCTCATGGGCGTAGAGGATAAGGTTCAGATTGCGCGCCGCTGCTTCAGCAGTGACTGTCTTGAGATGATCAATGATTATTTCAATCTCACGAGCGGTGGCGGTTTCATTGCCACCACTCGCGATACTGACTGTTGAAATAGAAAGCCTTTGGGCAGTGTCGAGAATCGAGATTAACGCTGCAAGCCCATCTGGCGCGTCCACCCCCACCGTGCTCAGCATAGATGTGAAATGGAGGCCCGTTTCGTCTCGGAGTGTTGCAATAGTTTCGGCTGCCACATCTGAATAATGGACTTGGGCGAGTTCAATAGCAGATACTCCCGCTTGGTGTAGTTCACCCACGAACTCCGTCAAAGAGAACTGGGAGAAGGGAAGCGTGCTTGCCCGATAGGTTCTCATCAAAGTTTACTCCAACTATAGTAAATTTTAGAATTACTTGAACGTTGTGCCCGGTGCGGTTAGGAAACCGCACCTACCGAGGGTGAAAGCGTCTCCGAACTGACTGCTAATCGCTGATTGCTGACTGCTGACCGCTGATTGCTGACCACTAACCGCTATTTCCCCATCGCCTTGAGTGCTTTCAGGCAGCGTTCGACAGCCTCAAGCGGCGGAAACGCATCGCTCTCGTATTCAACGATATACCATTTCGTGCCACCCGTGGTTTCACAGACCCGGAAGATCTCATCCCACGGCACACTATCCTCCCCAATGATGGGACGGAAACCGGCGTGTCTATCCGCCTCACCGAGCGATTCGTTGTAAGGTTTGAGATGGACGGTGCCAGAGCGACCCGGGTATCTCTCCAGAATACCTACGAGATCAGCACCCCCAGAGAGCGCGTTGCCCATATCCAGCTGCATCACAACGCCTTCGTTGGTATTACCGAAAAAGGTGTCCCACGGTATTTCGCCATCAAGGGGTGTAAATTCGACGTGGTGGTTGTGATACCCCGTCACCATACCGTGTGCGGCGAGTTTATCGGCAATGCCGTTGAAAATATCCGCTAACTTCAGCCAGTCCGCCCGCGATTGACGGAGTTCGCCTGGGATACCGGGAACGATGATATAAGGGTTTTCCAAGACCTTGTTGAATTCAATCGTTGCGTCGAGGGTGTCTTCTTGGACGAGGTTGAACGGCGTGTGCCAACCGCAACAGACCAAACCGAACTCATCAAGATAGCCTTTCAACTCTTCCGCCGAATGTTGCGGTGGACCCGCGAATTCAACGCCTTCATATCCCATTTCAGCGACCGCTTTTATCGTGCCGCGGACATCTTCAGCCAACTCATTTCGGACAGAAAACAACTCTAAACCAATTGGTATTCTTGACATAATTTCCCTTTCATATTTTTTGATGTATAGTCCCGTTGTTGAATGTGGAATATCCTATCATGAACATATTATAATGTCAAGACGGCTGTTCGCTAATTGCTAACCGCTGACAGCTTTTTGCTGTAGGAGCGAGTGTTTTTGCTTGGGAGTTTCTTCACGCTCGCGACAGTTATATAAGCCATAATTTGACAGAAGGAAGTCTTAAAATCCGCGTCATCTGTGTCATCCGCGTCAATCCGCGATTCAGACAATTGACAAAATATTTACACATGCCCCAAAATGAGCAAGGCATTTTTTCTTGCCATCCGATCTTTTGTATTGTATAATCACCATGTTTTTTTAGACTGAACGGACGACGAACTATCATTTAACAGGAGAGATTTATGCACGTTGGACTTATGGTGGGGACGATTCGACGGGAGACGCTCAGTGAAACACTGGATGCCATTGCGGCACACGATGTCCATCATTTACAATATCATGTGCCTGCGGGACTGTCGCTTGCGGAGGTCCGCAAGGCACTGGATGACCGACAGATCACAATCTCAGCACTTGGAGGGACTTACAATATGATTGATCCCGATGTTGAGAAGCGGCACGCCGGATTGCGAATGTTGCGTTCTGTCGCTGAGCAGTGCGCCCCGATGGGGACATCGGTAATCACGATCTGCACCGGCTCACGGGATCCGGACAGCATGTGGCGCGCACATCCCGATAATAACTCGGCATCGGCATGGCGGGATCTCGTTAAGTCGATGCGGCAGGCGTTAGAGGTCGCCGAGGAATACGACGTGACACTCGCCTTTGAGCCTGAAGTCGCAAACGTGATTGATTCAGCGCAGAAAGCGCGTCGTTTGCTTGATGAGATGCAGTCGCCGTATCTAAAAGTGTGTATGGATGGCGCGAACATCTTCCACGAAGGCGAACTCCCGAAGATGCGCGAAATCCTTGACGAGGCGTTTGAACTGCTTGGCGACGATATTGCACTTGCCCACGCGAAGGACTTAGACCGCGACGGTCAAGCCGGACACCTCGCCGCTGGAACAGGGCTGCTGGACTACGACCAATACCTCGGCTTGCTGAAGGAGAGCGGCTATGACGGGGCTGTGGTGCTGCACGGACTCTCGGAAGAACAGGTGCCATTTTGTACAGGTTTCTTACGTGAAAAAATCGCTGCCCTATGATAGTTATCAGCCATCAGCAAGAAGAAGGATTCTTACTTAGACGAAAACCTCTTAAAACTGACTGCTGAAAGGATTTTTGAAAAATCCGCCCTGACCGCTGACTGCTAACAGCCCTTATTAGATTTCGCCAGCCATCCGCTCTGCCAGCCGAGCAAGTGCGGGTGAGGTATCCAACTTTTCAAGTTCTGCCTCAATCAACGTAAAGTGTCGCGTCTCAGCAAGTGCGGCTTTAATGGCTTCGTCAAATTCGCCCTCGGTTCGGACGTGGAACCCGCGTCCTGTTCCGAAGAGTGTTGGCATACCGCTGTAATTCCAGCACCCAATATCATTAAAAGGGCCTTCAAGCAGGTGTCGCTCCGTGCCATATCCGTGGTTGTTTAAAACAAGGATAATCGGGTTAAATCCGTGGCGTACGGTCGTTGAGAGTTCGGTACCTGTCATCTGGAAAGCACCGTCTCCAACGATAACAAGACACCGCGTATCTGGCATACTCAATTGCGCGCCAACGGATGCTGGCACTGCAAAACCCATTGAAGTATAGTAAGCCGGACTGATAAAGTTGGTGTGTTGATGTATTTTCAGTTCTACGGCTCCAAAGAGACTGTCACCGACATCGGCGATCACTGTGAGTTCATCGCTAATAAATTCGTTGAGATGTTGGAAGAGACGACTGACTGTCAGCGGTGCTTTAGGGTCAACCGCAAACGGTTCTGTGTCTCGAAATGCCCGGTTTAAGTTGAGTTTCCTTCGTTTTCGGAGTTTGGCGGAATTAATACCGTCGATGAAATCGTCGAACATCACATCTTCGTAGGTGTGGTAGCGGACAGTAAGTTTTTCGGACGTAGCATAGATAGAACGGGCGCGGTCAAGATTTGCGGTATAGATTCCGAGGTTCACGTCGGTCATGAAAGCACCGAGGATAATCACGCAATCCGAATCTTCGACAAACGCTCTCACTTCCTGCTTGCCCATCGCGCCTTCATAAATCCCCAAGTAGAGCGGATGCGATTCGGGGATCACGGATTTCCCGAGGAGCGTCGCCACGACGGGAATCCGTTTTTCTTCCGCCAACCGCATCAATTTGTCTTGATAGCCGAATCTGTGGAGTTCTACGCCTGCAAGGATTACCGGTTTTTTGCTCTTATTGATAAAATCGCATGCCTCGTCAACGGCAGCGTCCAACACATCTGGGTCGCTAATATGTTTGCCAGTCGAAGGACCTTGATAGAGTGTGCCGCGGACATCTACCATATCGCGCGGGATTTCAATGTATCCCGGACGTTTATAGCGATACACGGCATCAAGTACACGATCGATTTCGTTGAAAGCGGTAAAGGGTTCGTCGAGTAGGGCGGTCGCAACGGTTATCTCGTCATAGATGCGTTGCTGTGTATGGAAATCCCTAACTTTGTGATGAAGGAGGGCATCGTTTCCACGTTCTTTGATACCCGGCGCGCCGCTGATAACAACAACGGGTGATTTTTCGGCATAGGCACCCGCGACAGCGTTCACCGTTGACAACCCGCCGACGCAATAGGTAACGCAGACAGCACCCATCCCTTTTGTACGTGCGTAGGCATCCGCTGCATAACCGGCTGCGTCCTCACGGGTCATGCCGACATGCTGGATTGGACTCTGCTCAATGAGGTTGTAGAACCGCAGTACATAATCGCCAGGGATGCCGAAGATGTGTTCAATGCCATAACTTTCCAGTTTCCTGAGTAAGTATTCGCCGATTGTCGGAGGTCTGTTCTGCATGATATAGCCTCCTTGTGTATCTGTTTTTCTGATTCATTATATTAACACACCTCGGTGCTCATGATTGCCTCAGTTTTTCGATTTCTGTTTCTGGGATGCCCGTTGCTCTTGCAATGACTTCAGTGCTTATGCCTTCGCTAATCAGTGCGCGTGCGATGGTTTCCTTTTCCTTTTCTTTCACATCTATTAGCGTATCTTCCCAAGACTCTTCATCTTTGAGTATCCGACGCTCCGCAGGAGAAATATTGTCACGTTTAACCGCATCAATCACCTTCCCAAAAATTGGGGAGTTGTAGGAGTTTTCGTCTATCTCACCATCCAGAGAATCCAACACGAGTTCCAACCACGCTTTGATGCCAGATGGCGTTTTGTCATTAACCATACGCGGTACCACAAACACAAGTTGATGCGGATAGACATCGACTTTGCGGTTAAATTCGTTGATTGGGTTGAAATCTGTGATGGCAACACTGAAGTCAATCTCGCTCTCGCTATATGGACTTGTTAGGACAACAATTGTGTAAACTGTTCGATCGAACTGATATGCTTTGCTATTTTTCACCTGTTCGACGAGGTTGATGAGGTGGTAATATAAGAAACGATCGTAGAAGTGTCGTTCTTTGACGTGTTGTATCTCAACCACAATACGAGATTCCGGATCCTCAGCAAACAAATCGTATTCAATATCAACTTGCCCGATGGGTTCAAGAAATTTGTAACCACGGTGCACCTCATCGGTGTGGAAATTGATACCTAAGACATCTTCAGCAAATTGACAGAAGATTTCTGGTTGACTGAACGCTTTTTTGAAAGCAGTATCGTATCGTAAGGGAACAACTTGCGCCATTTTGTACTCCTTTTCATATCTGCTATGTCGCCATTAAAATTTCAAGAAATGCCGTCATATACCCGATAGCATACGCCCGACCCCGGTGCCCCCAATCTGTATCGTCAACAACGTGCGGAACATGGTCGGTAATCATGAAACCCGTAAAGCCGACCTCTTTGAGCGTCCGCATCACCTCGAACATATCACAGTTGCCTTCATTTACAAAGGATTCAGCGAACTTTGGGACATGTCCTTGGACATCTCGGAAATGGACGTAGAAAATCTTGTCACGCTCCCCGAAATAACGGATCGCATCCGTGACACCAGGTCCCATCTCAGACCAAGAACCGACGCAGAAGTCGAGTCCGTGTATCGGGCTGTCAGCGATTTCCATCGCACGTTTGAAACCTTCAAAATTACGAAACAGACGCGGCACACCTGCAAGCGATTCGACAGGTGGATCGTCTGGATGAAGTGCGAGTTTAACGCCTGCCTCCTCCGCGACCGGTAGAATTGCGTTCATGTAATACTCGTAGTTTTCCCATATTTCCGCTTCAGTGAAAACACGTCCGTGCGTTAGCGGTGCGTCTTTTACCTGTTCCATATCGAAACTAGTAACCGCAGCACCACCCCTGCCGGGAGTGGTTCGAGAGGTGCGCCAGACTTGATTGGGCATCCAATGATACCCGAAGATTTCTACACCTGCTTTACCGATATTGCGGATTGTCGTCGCCATATTTTCAATTTGTTCGTCGCGGCACGGCAGTCCGAGCATGGCTTCGTTATAGAAGGAGACAGGGACGTTCTCAAGGGCTGCCAATCGGAGTCCAGCGTTTTCTACTTCTGTGCGGAGTTGAAGGATGTCCATGAACTCCCAGCGTTCTGTGCCGGGAAGTTGTGGCGTGTTGAGCAGGACGTCTTCGACACCGAGTTGTTTGATGAACCGTAAGCGTTCTTCGCTGAGTTGGCTGAATTGACCTAAACCGAGGCGCATTTTACGAGCCATAGGTTTCTCCTTTGCGGGTTAAAACTGTTTATCGCTATCCAATAGAATCGTGACAGGACCGTCATTAATGAGTTCCACGTCCATCATCGCCTGAAAAGTGCCGCCTTGCGTTGGTATATTCTGTTGTTCAAGAGCGATGATGAACTGCTCATAAAGGGCATTCGCCAATTCGGGTCGGGCGGCTTTGATGAAACTCGGTCTCCGTCCTTTGCGACAGTCGCCGTAGAGCGTGAATTGCGAAACCACAAGCGCAGCACCACCTGTGTCGAGAAGGGAGCGGTTCATCTTGCCGTCTTCGTCCTCGAAAATGCGGAGATTGGCGACTTTGTTGGCAATATATACTATTTCCGTTGCGGTATCTTCATGGGCAACGCCGAGAAAGATGAGGACACCCGCTCCGATTTCAGAGACGAGTTTGCCTTCTACTTTAACACTGGCGGATTTAACGCGTTGAACGACTGCTCTCATCGGCGGTCTCCCCAGATCTCTCTATTAAAAGAGCAAATTCTCGCCTTCGAGTGCCTGCGTCTCCTCACCTCCGAAGGTTAGGTTAAACAAGAATCCGGGACGGCTGTTGAATCCGAGTTGGAAGGCAAGTGTATTTGAAATTTCGTAGCGGAGTGTAAGTCCGATGAGGTTCGTCACATGCACGCCTGCATAAGGGAGTTCGCGCGAAAAATCGGCGACAAACCACATGTTATCTGAAACAGCGACCTCAGTGCCGACCTGCCAATTAAGGGTAAAAAAGTCCGTTGTTTTCAGGGACTTTGATGTTAAGAAGACACCAACACCGGCATGGACTTTAAAGAGATCCCCAAATCTTTGCGTGCCGACCAGATAGGTATTGACACCCATAAATGGAAAGCCGTCAGCGGGACTATGATCGAGGAATTCGTTGTCCGAGTTAAGTCGGTCATCGGCTGTGAGACCGAACTGCACGTCTCCACCGACGGAGATGCTTGGAAGGTTATCGTTCCGATCGGGTTTGATATTGTACTTCAGTCCAATGATACCGTCAAACAAAGGCTGTTCATAAACACGACGGTTAACATTTGGATCTGTGTTGTTCTCTGTGGCTGTATTGTAGAAATCGTAAACAACTTTCCGCGCGCCGCCTGTCGAAAATGTACCACCGAGCAGGAGGTCGAGTGCATCGTTTAAGCCGTAAGCGAATCTAACTGGCACCAGAAAGGTCTCAATCTCAAACGTTACGCGATGCGATTCCTCAAACCCTCCGATATCTACCCTTTGGCTTAAATCGGGTAGCAGATCGACTTTAGCGTATTGTAGGAGTCCGAATGTGGTACTCGAGCCGCCTTTACCGAGCGGTTCCGCTGTCTGGATGGTGTTCAGTTGTGAAACCTTTGGTAACTGTGCTGAAACCGGCAGTGCGATGCTAACGAGAAGGACGGTACAGATAGTGTAAATGAAATATTGCGTATTGCGTGTTCTGTTTTTAACGTGCATGATGTTTATCCTTTAGTGGTAATTAGCAATTAGGACGCTGCGCTTTTAGCAATTGGTAAAAAAGTTTTCTTCGTCAACGGCTAAAAGTGAAGCGGTAGCGGAACGTCCTAACCGCCGACTGCCACTTTACTTTGCTTCTACCATCGCGCTTTCGTCGCGCCGTCCATCGGGACCCGGGGTATCGTCAAAGGCAGTGATGTAGTATTTCTTGAATTCCAATGACTGACCGACGAGGATAGGGTCTTCACCAATGATTGTGAAGTTGCGATCCTTTCGTCCGACTGCGGGTCGGGGCAGTAGATTGCCTGCTGCGTCTCTTGTATAGAGTTGGTATCCAGCGAGGTCGGGTTCGGTGTTGGGTGTCCATGAAATGGCCGCATCGTATTTTGTATTGAATAGGGACCGCGGCAAATAACGTACCCTCACATCTTTTGGTGGCGCGGGGGGCAGGTTTGGGGCGGCTGCGGTAACTACAGTGATTGCCTCCGCGCCGAACTCGTCAACACCAGCGATACGATAGACTTTGCGGATACCGTCACTTTCAAAATCGTGATCAAAATAGTAAAGTTTATCGCGCTTCGGCTCAGCAATCAGTTTGAATCGGAGCGGTTTGTCCTCTCCGGGGTCAAGTGCAGCGTAGACGCGGAAAATAGAGAAATCGCGCGGGAACTCATAACCGTCCCAAAAAAGTTTGACGGTAAGATCGGTTGGGTCACCGAGTGTTACAGTAGGGGCAGGCGGCGGGACACTCGGTGTGGCGAGTGCTGTTTTCCAGATACGACGCGGTTCTTCACCCTCAGTAGGTGGGTTGGTCGGGTCTGGTGTTTCGACACCGTTGACATCTACATAAGTGACGCGATATTCATAGGCGAGGAGGCGGCCAGACGCGTCGATGCGATCGTTTTCGAGGTTTTGGGTATCAATGAATTCGTTGGCAGGCGCGTCAACCGAGCCGACTAATGTAAATTCCGTATCCGTTCCACCTGTAGAACGTCTGTAGATACGGTATCCTTTAATGCCTACCTGACCTATGTCGTTCCACGTGACCCGGACCTGTTTATCTCCAGCAAAAAGGATCAGACCGTCTGGCGCGCCAGCAGTGCGTAGATTCTCCGGATCGAGCGGGTTGGCGAAATCTTCCGTGTTTGTGCAAGCACTCAACAGAAGGAGGCCAAGGCATATCGGAAGACTGAGCAGAATAGACTTGTTGTTAAATAGGTATCGGATTAAGTACATTGCTTTTTTCCTTTTAAAGAAACTGTAACGAAATTGATGCAAAGTCCTGTAGCACGAGACCGTGTATCTACGAGATAAGTTTTTAATCTCCATTTGGTAGGCGAGGTTTCCAACCTCGCCGGTCTTCAGTTAGTTTTCTCCGATCCATGGTAGGCTATGAGATGCGTCCTAAAAATGGTGCAAGAGCCTTAGACTCGCGCGATGCGTTTGGAAATCGTAATGCGGGTGCAGTTGGAATGTGGTGCGTGGGAATAGCAGACTCGTGTTTTGAGAGAGACGATTTGCGAAGCCACTTAGGCGTGCCCGTGATGTTTCAACTTGCGCATTCGATCCGTGTACTGAGGAAACTGAGGTGTCCACAGGTTCTGGTGTATCCAGTTGGTTGTAGATTGAGAAAAGCACGGCAAGACCGACACATCCGAGACCAACGCCGGACATGATGGTGCTGGCATTTCGCCTAACGAGAAAAGCGTCCTTGTGCGTCTGAATATCTGCTTGAATTGCGGCGTTGAGATAAGTATCGTACTGGTCTTGCGCAGATGCTTTAAGGATGCTGCTACCGAATTGAAGGCTCATGCCAGAGGCAAAGAGTGCTATTGAGAGAACACGCGAACGGCGCGCCGCCGCTGCCTGTCCATTTGCTAAGAGAAAAATAAAGGCGCAGCTGCACGCAAGTGCAATATATTTTTGAGAGGTACTATGGTATTTCATCGGTTTCTTCCTTTATTATTTTAAACAGATCTCTTGCTATAAAGTTTACTCCATTTTTTCTATAAAGTCAATGCTTTTTGGTAAGACTGAATGACCCTACGGCAACGCCAGGGCTATTTAGTTTTAAGAGTTAAGTTTATATATCTGAAGCCTTCCCGTTTCCGGAAGCCCGAATTTATTCGGGACAGCGCACTTTTCCCCAACAAGTTGGGGCATCCGGATGTAAATTTTGGTAAGACTGAATGACCCTACGGCAACGCCGAGTATAATTGACATTCGGCAAAGAATATGATAAAATTAAAGAAATAGAACTTTTTGTAATAGAGATTGTCTTAATCAGAAACGGGTATTTTCGGAAGTACGCTTGGAAGACGCGACGGAGGAAAACGAAATGAAATTGAAGGTTGCCGGTAGTCAACGCAACATCGTTGCGAAGCTCGGGATTGGGTGTATCGTATGCTCGCTCCTCGGTTTTGGGGTGTTGCTGCACGCACAAGATAAAACAAAGACGGAATTTATTGCCACGAAGCCTGAAATGCGTTCGGTCGAAAAACCAGAAGCGGACGCAGCGAAAATGCAAGAGATGATAGAAGCAAAGGAACAAACTGAAACGCAACGTAACAGATTTCGGCAACGTCAAAACCGAGCGACAGTTGACTTTGGAGAGAATGCGGCGTTCTACAAGGTGATTATTGATAACAATCTCTTTCGACCCTTAGGGTGGACACCACCCAACAACGAACCGGCTTATAGTCTGGTTGGCACGGCTGTGCACCCGGACGGTGTGATCGCACAGGCAACGCTGCTGGAGAAAAGATCGAACCGCTACCATTTTGTTACTATAGGCGAAAAACTGGGAGACATAACTGTAAAGGACATCCAAGCGAAACAGGTTGTGTTGGAAAAAGATGGGGAGCCGATAACGCTGAAAACGGAGGCACTTCAGTTTCTTACGACGAAACGGGGGAGTGCCAGCAGGGCTGGTGGAGGCGGCTCTGAAAAAGAGGGCGGTGATAATGCGGCGAAAAACCAAGCCAACGCTAACCAACAGGCGGAAGCTGCAAAGCGCAGACAGATGGAGATGAAAGAACAAATTGAGGTATTAGGGATAAACCAGAAAGAGTTGGCAGAAAAACTTAAGAATGCTTCGCCAGCGGAGCGGCAAGAAATAATGCGGGAAGTTAGAAGACGTGCTGGCGCAAGAAGAGCAGCAAATAGGGCAGGTAACAGACGACGGGCAGATAGATAGTCCTTTGAGGGTTACACGGTTTGTAGGCGCGGTTGTGAGAACCGCGCCTTTTTATTTTGAACGCTACGCTGCCGCTTGCGTATTCTCTGGCATGTTTTCGAGTCGAGAGAGCCAGTAGCCGACATCGAAGGAATCATCACCCGTAAGGAAACGCCACTGCTTGATCCGATTGACGATTTCAAGCCTGACATCGTTCCCGTACCATCTGTGATTTCTCCCTAAGATGCCGTGGAAAGCTGCTGTATCGAGATCGTCTGTGTTCCAGAGTTGACACTGACGTACCGTTGGGTTAAGGCGGAGTTTGAACATGTAGCGCGTCCGGTCGGTCAGATTCGGTTGTGCACAGTGCCACATGCCATGATGCACAACGAGCAACGTGCCTGCCTTACAGACAACAGGATGCTGCCCAAGGAAGTTTTGGTAGCGGGCGATGTCCGTCTCACAGACGCGGCGATAGTGGCTTCCCGGTAAAATCATCGTTCCGCCCATTTCGCGCGGTGTGTCGTGCGAGAAATAAAAGAACTGGATGTCAAAATGCATCCGCAGGTCGATGATCGCATCGGCGTGCCAACTTTGTCCTATTTCGTTCTGGGGACGGACGATATGAACGGCGTGATGATCGTAGAGCGGATTCTCACCAACAAGGCTGTGGATGATACCTTTCACTTCCGGCAGTCGAAAGACTTTGCCGACGGTTGAATCGTCGTCCCACACCTCATCTAAAACCGTGCCGCCGCGTCCACGCACAATAACACCGGCTTCCATTTCTGCATGTGCGGCTTCATTCAATTCGCGGGGGATGAGTTCATCGAAACGAAGGTAACCGTCCGCGACGAAGTTCGCCATCTGTTCCGTACTGAGTAGATAATTTTTGTCAATCATGAGATTTTCTCCAATTTCTCAAGAATATATTCAAACCTGAGATATGAAGTGTGATATTCCATGCCGGGATAGGCAGGAAATTGTTGTGGAAACTGAATCACTCGCCAGCCGTCTTGCATCGCTTCCACGACCGAGCTGTAGGGCGGTGTCTCGCTGTCACCTGTGGTATGGCGTTTTTGACCCGTTCCATCGTACATCGCCCAAGCGACCACGCCACTGTTCAGGTCAGGCGTGTGCAGATGCAGTACAAGGAGTTGCTGTCTTAACTCAGACATAATATACGTTGATTCTCCTTAACGCTTCTTGAAATCTACCGAGTTGCGTGTGCCTTAATTTGACTCCACGTGGTTACCAGTTTTCCGCCGGGCTGTACGTCCAACGCTACTGACATTCCATCCTCCATGAGTTCGGTAATTTCTTTTTCACTCAGGGGTCTGTCATAGAGAACAACTTCGTCAATAGCCCCCGACATCCAGTAGTTACCGATGTCGCATCCACCAATAAAGAAGAGATTATCGCTGGTATCGGGTTTCGTCCCTGGCGACACTTGTGCGTCTAACGCTCCGTTAAGGTAGAGTTTGAAGTCAGAACCGTCGTAAGTGCCTGCGACGTGATGCCAATCACCATCAGTGACAGCGGTCTTCGCGTCAAACGATTTCCAACCGGCGTTTGTTGTAAAGGAGTAATGAATAACGCCGGTGTTAATGTTACCAAAGAGCCCATAGTTCCTACCCGTAGGATTTCGGGTCTCTTTAGAGGCAATAATCTGCCATGCGCCAGAGATTTTCGGAATATTCACCCATGCAGCAAGCGTGAAGTTCTCAAGGTCAAGTGCATTATCATCGGGGACCGTCACCATATCGGAGCCGCCGAACTCCATCGCACCGTCAAATTTCCCATCAACCCATTTCGGTTTTCCTTGTGCGATTTTGCCATCCAGTCCATTATCAGAGGAATCGGTGACAGTGTCCCCTTTGCCTTCATCAAACAACCATGCCCCGACAAGTCCGTCTGTATCCAGTGCTGTGGCGTGCGGTGACATGGAAAGTATCACAGCAGAGAAGCTTATGGTTAGAAGTGTTAGTATTCTGTGCATCGGAAATTCTCCTTAGTTACGCAGGCCTTCGATTGCAAAATCGAGGCTATCGGTTAAACAATGGTTTCGGGGGGTATTGTCGCATCTTTCGGGACAATCACAATGCCATCTCGAATATAGTAGTTTCCGGCATCATAATTGTCAAGTCCATCTCGATTGACGAGTACGGAATTATCACCGATTCGCGCGTTTTTGTCAATGATTGCGTTCTGAATTAAGCAATTTTGACCGATGCCGATGTGAGGAATACCTGCTTGTGTGTTCTCCTGTTGCGAAGCATTGGATTCATAATAGTCGGCACCCATAAGTACAGATTGATAAACTCGGCTGCCACTGGAGATAATACTTCGGATGCCGACAATTGTTCTGTCGAGTTCCGAATCATCAATAATAGAGCCCTCAGCGAGAATTGAGGAGCGGACGCTACTACTATTGACCTTTGTGCTGGGTAAGTGGCGGCGGTTGGTATAGATAGGTCCTTGCTCATCGTAGAAGTTGAAAGCCGGTGAGGTATCGGTAAGGGCAATGTTCGCGTGGTAGAACGAACGGATCGTCCCGATGTCCTCCCAATAGCCGTCGAAAAAGTAAGCGGATACCTGATGTGTTTTGATACTTTTTGGAATGATATCCTGACCGAAGTCTACATTCGAGTCATCTTTAAGGAATTCGTGGAGTACCTCGTGATTAAAGATGTAGATCCCCATTGAGGCGATATATTCGCGGTCTTCTGCTTGAATGCCGCGCGATGTAAACACTTCCGGTTCAACGCGTAGGGGGAGCAGTTCCCCTTCGGTTTGTGGTTTTTCGACGAAGTTAACGATGCGCCCAGTGCGATCTGCTTGGAGAATACCGAGGCCGCTGGTATCTTCCTTCTTGACTGGAATGACGGACACTGTAATGTCGGCTTTAGATTCCGTATGGACAGCCAACATTTTGCGGTAGTCCATTCGATAGAGATGATCCCCCGCAAGGATGAGGACGTGTTCATCTTTGAATCTTGGATTGAGAATGTAGGGTTGATTATGTTTAACAGCATCGGCTGTGCCCTGATACCACTCGTCCCCCATGAGGGTCTGTTGTGCTGCAAGAATTTGGACAAACCCACGTCGATAGCTATCAAATCGGTACGCTCGTGCGATGTGTCGGTTCAGTGAGACGGAGTTAAATTGGGTCAGGACGAAGATGCGGTCGAATCCAGAATGAAGGCAGTTGCTAATTGGTATATCTACAAGTCGAAATTTGCCCGCGATGGGGACGCTGGGTTTCGCGCGGTCTCGGGTGAGTGGGAAGAGCCGTGTGCCACGACCGCCGCCAAGAATTACCGCGATAACGCTTCCGTTACTCATAAGCGTTTCCTTTCAAGAGTTATTAGTCATCAGTATGGGTTGCTGCGTAACGTCTGTAGGAGCACCCCTTGTGGTTGCCCTATTTAATATCTTTACTTCGCTTTACTATAAACTCCCCTTAGTGGATAGCACACCGGTGATGGACGCATCGAGACGTGTAGCGATGTGCAAGGCTTTCGCTACAGCTTTGAAAATCGCTTCGATGATATGGTGTTGGTTTGTACCGTAAGGGACGTTGATGTGTAGGGTTGTGCCGCTGTGGTTGGCGAATCCGTGAAAAAATTCCTCTGCAAGTTCAACATCGAAATCGCCGACCTTCGCGTCACGAAGCGGTGTTTCATAATGTAAGTAGGGTCGCCCACAAACGTCAAGGTCTACTTTGGCAAGGGATTCATACATCGGGACAGCGAAGCTGCCGAAGCGTCGCATGCCTGCTTTGTCAAGGACGGCTTTTTGGACGGCTTGTCCTAAACAGATACCGACATCTTCGGTGGTATGGTGTGCGTCTACGTGTAGGTCTCCCTTTGCTTCGATCTCCAAGTCGAAGAAGCCGTGCTTGGCGAAGAGCTCCAACATGTGATCGAGGAATCCAACACCCGTGCTAATAGTGGAGGTGCCCGTTCCGTCGAGGTTCAGGCGAAGTTGGATCTGGGTTTCTGCTGTTTCACGCGCAATTTCTGCTGTTCTGTCCATTTTTTATAGCTTTCAGCCTTTAGCCATCAGCAATGAGTCAAGAGAGCATTGGTGGATTACAAACGTTCTCAACTGCTAAGCGAACCGCTAACGGTTTCCGACTGCTGACAGCCAATTACTATAGTTATGCCCACGTTATAAGACCGAGTTCAGAGAGCGATTCCAGATCTTCATGATAGGGTAAGGCGCGCACGGTGTAGCCGTGCAATCCGGTCTGTTTCAAGGTAAGCGTTCCTTCAAAGAGATAAGCACCACCCCCAAGATCCGCCTTATATTCCATGGGTGTAGCGTTGCCGTTGTGAATTTCGCCGGTGGTATCTAACACGCCGTGATAAATTTGGACAGCAAGTTCATGTGGAAATAAGACATCGGTGTGTATGATTGCCTCCACTGTTGTGGATTCACCCACACCTAATTCAAGATTTTGAAGTGTAAGCGATGTGCTATTCGGGGATTTTTCCTCAATCCAGAGGTTCCCCCAATGGTCCTGAATGTGGCTTTTCCAGTGCGCTAAGGCGATGCTACGTTTTGCTTCGTTTTCGTTGAGTTCCGACCAGCGCTGGTGCGTTGGGAAGTATAACTGCTCGGCGTACTCGGTTACCATCCGTTTCGTGTTGAAAATGGGTGCGAGATTCTGCATTGCGGTTTTCATGCGTGCGACCCACTGATAAGGGACATCATCAACAGCACTACGCTCGTAAAAGAGCGGGACAATCTCTTTTTCAAGGAGTTCATAAATAGCGTTGGCATGTACTTCGTCATTGGATTTTGTATCGTCTGAAGCCGTTCCGGTATCGATTGTCCATCCGCCGCCTAAGTGGTTTGCTTCTGCCCACCAACCGTCTGCGATACTCAAATTGAGTGCGCCGTTTGCGGCGGCTTTCATACCGCTGGTGCCACTTGCTTCGTTGGGACGTAGCGGGTTGTTTAACCAGACATCGACACCTTCAACGAGATAACGTCCAACGCAAATGTCGTAGTTCTCAACGAAGACGATTTTATGATAAAAGCGGGGTTCTGCTGCGATACGAGCGATACGCTGAATGAGTAGTTTCCCCTCATAGTCGTGCGGATGCGCTTTCCCAGCAAAAATGAGTTGTACGGGACGTTCAGGATGATTCAAAATCTTGTCGAGTCGGTCTACGTCTTGAAAGAGTAGCGTTGCGCGCTTGTAGGTCGCAAATCGGCGTGCGAATCCGATAGTCAATGCAGCAGAATTAAGGACTTTAATCGCTGCACTATCAGTTTCTTTTCTCCGGTTAGATTGGGTTAGTTGGGCTTGTGAGCTCCGCCCTAAAGTGCCACCGAGTGTGTGTTTCTGTTCTTGCCGTTGACGGGCGAAGGTGATAAGACGTTCGCGTCGGCGTTCATGTATGCGCCATAATTCGGGATCAGGTATATTTGAGATTTGCGTCCAAACGGCTTGGTTTGTGAGTTCAACGATCCAGTGGGGTCCAAGGTATCTGTCGAAGAGCCCCTGCATATCATCGGAGACCCAAGACCGAGTATGAATGCCGTTGGTAATCGCACTGATAGGTATCTCATGGGCAGGAATGCCTTGCCAAAGGTTTTTCCACATATCGCGGGAGACATCTCCATGCAGTTGGCTCACACCATTACGCATTGCCGATAGCCTGAGTGCGAGGAGCGCGGGACTGAATTCACTGTTGGTGTTGGTTGGGTTAGCTCTGCCGAGGCCGAGAAAAGTTTCAGCAGAAACGCCGAGCTCGTCGTAGGAGTTGCTGAAATAGTAATTCACCAAATCCGGTGGAAACCAGTCAATGCCAGCAGGAACAGGTGTATGGGTTGTGAATATATTTCCGGCTTTCGTGGCTTCGCAGGCTTCTTCAAAACGGATGCCAGTGCTCTGCATCAACTGCCGGATCCGCTCAATTGCGAGGAAGGCTGCATGTCCTTCATTCATGTGGCAGACGGTGGGTTGGATGCCGAGAGCGGTTAAGGCACGATATCCACCGATCCCGAGTAGAATTTCCTGCTTGATGCGGAGGCGTTCGTCGCCACCATACAGGTAATCAGTGATATTCCGTAATTCCTCGCTCTGGTTTTCTGGGATGTTGGTATCAAGGAGATATAACGAAACACGTCCGACTTGGGCACGCCAAACCTTAGCGACGGCAGTCCCTTCTGGATATGAGACTTCTATGAGGAGTGGGCTTCCATCCAGACGTTTCTCCGGTCGGATGGGCATATTATAGAAGTCGTTTGTCGGGTAATCAGCCATCTGCCACCCGTCTGCGGTAAGCGTTTGGCGGAAGTAGCCGTGTTGATAGAGGAGACCAACTGCAACGAAAGGCAATCCGAGATAGCTTGTAGATTTCAGGTGATCACCCGCTAAGACCCCTAAGCCACCGGAATAGAGCGGCATACACTCTGTTAACCCATATTCCATAGAAAAATAAGCAATTTTCAGGTTTTCGAGCGTATCATCACTGTAATTTGTTTCAAACCATGAAGATGTTTGATGGTATTCTTTGAACTTCTTGTGGATGACCTCAAACCGAGCAAGAAACATGCTGTTTTTTGATGCTTCATCCAACTGCTCTTGGGAAATCTGTCCAAGCATTGCGACTGGGTTGTGGTAAGTTTTTTCCCACAACCCAGCGTCAAGATAGCGGAAGAGATCGAGGGCTTCACGATCCCAAGTCCACCATAAATTTAGAGCGAGCTCACGCAGAGGTTCGAGATTCGGCGGTAGCGTAGGGACCACTGTTAATTGACGAAGTGGCTTCATTTAGTTCCGTGCTCCTTCCGAAATCTATGCAACATCTGCGTCTGATTGTTGTGTTTTGAGTGTGATGTAAGTGCCTTGTTTTCGTTTCTCGAAATCTAATTTTCCTTCGCGAGCGAGCCAACCGACTCCCATCAGGACTGAACGTTCAGTTTCCCCGATTTCTCGGGTTATTTTTGTAACAGTGGCTTCGTTATTTTCCTCAAGATAGTGCCAGATGGTGCCGGCAATGTGTCCAATATTATCTAACATCTTTACCTCCGAAAGATTATAAGTAGTTATCGGTTGTTAGTTAAGAGCGGTTTGTAACAATCTTCCTAAACTTTGGGTACGCAACGAAGGGGTAAATTGTTACATCTAAATCTCTTAACTGATGACTGATGGCTGACAACCGACTACTATTATATTATAGTTGCTTTTGGTGGGGTTGTCAAGAACAAAAATCTCAGATCGCACCAGCAAAAAGATTGCGGATTGTACCCAGACGAATATCATTGAGGACGGTAATGGGGCGAACCTGTCCTGCAACCGCGTATTTTGAAAATACCTTGACAGTTTACTCAGACACATGGTAATTTAAAAATTGTTATAGCGTCGGATCGGAATCTTAAATGATAAGCGCGAATCTCGATAAATAAAGACACGAAGTGAGGTAAAAATTTGAGTATTGTTGTTCACGCCACACACGAAGCCATCCAAAAAATGGGAGGCATTGGGGCGGTTTTGGAAGGGTTGTTGACAACCCATAGTTACAATGCTACAGTTGAGCGTACGTTTCTCGTGGGTCCACTCTTTCCAGGGGCAGATTTAGGAGAATTAGATACGATACTCTATCGCGCCAGCGATGGAATAAAAGACACGCCGCACGCCGATGCGCTCAGTGGGATTGAGCAGACGTATCACGTTGAACTTGTCTACGGGCAACGGCGGTTTGATGATAAAAATAAAAAAGTTACAACCCTTACAGATGTTATTTTGGTGAATGTATCAAGCAGCAATGAAGATTTGACCAGTCAATTCAAGTGGCAACTCTATGAACACTTCCACCTTGAATCGAGCCGTTACGAGAGCGAGTGGGAATTCGAGGAGTATATCCGTCTTGCGGAACCTGCTTATGATGCGCTGCGGACACTTATCGGTAGACAGGCAGAGACACCGGTATTCATTATTTCTCATGAATTTATGGGGATGCCGCTTGCGCTCAAAACGCTTATTGCGCGGCAAAACGATGCGAGTGCGAAAAACATGCGCACCATCTTTTACGCCCATGAAGTTGCAACAATCCGCCCTATTGTTGAAGGACACCCGGGCCACGATGTCCGTTTCTATAACGTTTTAAAACAGGCGAAGGCGCACGGACAGGCGATTCATGATGTTTTTGATGATCCATTTTGGTATTTTAAGCACGCCTTGATTGATAAAGCACATCTCTGTGACGCTATTTTTGCCGTTGGTGACCTCGTTGTAGATGAACTTCGGTTTTTGGCGAAACCGTTTGAGGGTTTCCCAATTAACCTTGTTTACAACGGCATTCCTGCGTTTGAGGTGAGCCTACAGGAAAAATTAAAATCAAAGGCACTGCTTCAAAAGTATGCAACGACGCTGCTCGACTACCGTCCAGATTACGTCTTTACACACGTAACGCGTTTGGTTAAAAGCAAAGGCTTATGGCGCGATTTACAGGTGCTTACACATCTGGATTCCTTGCTTGCCTCCAACGATAAAACGGCGGTGTTATTCATCCTCTCCACAGAAATTGCAACGGGTCGTCCGTATGAGACTATCCATGAAATGGAGCAAGAGTACGGTTGGCCTGTGTACCACAAGATAGGCTATCCAGATCTCGTGGGTGCCGAGGTGGAGTTAAACAACGGCGTGTCTGCGTTCAATTTGCGGTCTAAGGCAATTAAGGTGGTGTTTGTCAATCAGTTCGGATGGAGCCAAGAGGCGTGTGGAAAGCGAATGCCCGCAGAGATGGAGTTCATGGACATCCGCAAAGGGAGCGATGCGGAATTTGGACAATCCATTTATGAACCTTTCGGGATCGCACAGGTAGAACCGTTGAGTTTTGGTGCGATCTGTGTTGTGAGTAATGTCTGTGGGTGTTGCGGTTTCATTCACCGTGCGACGGATGGGCAAGAGGTGCCGAATGTCGTTATTGCCGACTATACGGAGCTGCGGATACCCCCAGAATCGTTAGAAGATGTGCTGCACATCGGCTTGACGGAACGGAATGCGATTGAGTTGGAGAATAGTCGGGATATTGCTGCGAAACTGCTTGGACGGCTGCCGCGTAAACCTCGCGATGTAGAGGATATGATCCGAGAAGGCTATGACATCGCTTCCCGCATGAGTTGGGAGGTTGTCGTTGCGAATTATTTCTTGCCTGGATTGAAACAGGCGTTATAAAGTAGTGCGCATACGCCGTATGCCGTAACAACAAGTAAGTTTTTTGGGGTTTAGTGAACGGCACAGCGGAGCGTATCTACTACTTTTAAGGAGAAAATAAGGTGAAAAAAATGTCAAACCAAACTGCAGTCCTGATGACACCGGAACAGAAGTTTTTCTTTGATCTTCGCGGCTGGATTCTGATACCCTCAATATTGTCGGATTCAGAGATAGAAGAGATGAAAGCAGAAGTCTATGCGGGTGCCAGACAGAGTTATCAAGGTGCCTTACAGACCTTGCTTGACCATCCGGCAATTGTTGGAATCCTAAACGAGATTTTGTCCGAAGATCCGTTTGTTAGAGATGATTGCTATGGATTTCGGTGTGAAGGGTCTTTTACGACTGTCAGACCGCCCGGCTGGGGCGTATCCGAACGTGGCGATAACGGTCTGCCACACGTCGTCCGTCCGCCCCAACAGGCGAATGCGATGCGCTATCAGGTCGCCGGTGGCAAAATCTTTGCGGGATTGACGCGCGTCGTCTGGGAACTTGAAGAAGTCAAATCAGGACAGGGTGCTACCTCTTTTCTCAGCGGATCGCATAAGGCACACTTCAACTATGGCGGTCCCGATCCGTATCGTCCGAACATCGGTGAATCGCCGTGGGAAGCGAATATGCGCGAGATGATGGACGACTATAGCTGCCCACCGGGTTCTGTTGTTATCTTTACCGAGAGCCTCGTCCATGCCGCGAACGACTGGACGAATCCGTCGAATCCACGCTGTGCTGTCTTTAATTGCTACAACTCCATCTGGGCACAATGGCACCGGCTGAACCTGAGCCATGAGGTTATTGAAACCATGCCGCCGAAACGCCAATCGTTATTCCGTGGCACATGGGCGATTGGCGGGGGTCCTGGCGGCAACCGTGAGTATTCATTAGAGAATAACACGACGTGATAAGATGGGTTAATTTAGCGCGCTCAGCAGGTGGGGTTATAGTACCAGTAGCGCGCCTCTCCCGAAAAAGACATTAAAAATGCTGGAGTGTCTGGCTCCAGCAATCCAACATAGACATATCGTGGTGGTAGAGGTCACGGTTGGCTGTCCCTATTTTTCCGAAGAGGAAAACACCGTCCATACGGCACGTATTCGGGCTAAGGTCATACTACGTCTTAATCTGCAGCTTCACCACGCGTCGATTCTGTAGGCTCAGGCTTCTCGGCTGCCGGTTTCGGATCAACAAACTTATACTTACCTGTTTTCCTTAATCTTTTCCCTACCTCTTGGTAATGAGCAATTAACCGATTGAGATCATGTCCGCATTTTTCTGAAATTTTCATCCGCATTTCGCGAACTTCCTTAACTACTTCATTCATTTCTGTACTACAAAGATCAATTTTCTTATCCATTTTATGTGGAACCTCCTAAGTAGTCATGTAGTGTTTTTAATTCTAGTGTTGCTTAGACACTAACACCAACGCACTCCGGGCAGGCACATAAATCTGAATAGATTGCGTCTGCCCCGCCATCGCTACATCTTGCCACGGGTAATGGACACCCTCTACGGCACCGTGGCCGCCGTAAGCAATATCATCGGTGTTCAGAATGAGGCGGTAATCTGCCCGCTGCGGCACTGGAATACGCCAATCTGTAACGGATGCCGTCGGATGAAAGTTGAAGGCAAAGACAAGTCCGCTTCGCTCGTAGGCAATCTGTTTTGCCTCTTCGTGGATAAATAAGAGATGAATGCCTTCTTCAGCAAGCAGATGGTGTACTATATCAAGGTGCTGCATCGCGCGGTCAAAAGCGTTGAGATGCTTGTATCGGAGTGCTTCATCGTCGAGGAGTTGCCACTGCCTGCGCGCATACCAGTAGGAGTTATTATTGCCTGCGCGCGGAAAGTCGATCCATTCAGGGTGTCCAAATTCATTTCCCATAAAGTTAAGGTATCCCTCACCACCCAAGCTGAACGTCAGAAGGCGGATGAGTTTGTGGAGCGCGATTCCCCTTGCAACCACGAGGCTTGTCGTGAAAATACTCATGTTCGTGTAGAGTTCAGTATCCATGAGTTGGGTAGCAAGCGTTTTGTCGCCGACGATGCTCTGATCGTGGCTTTCGACGTAAGCGATGTGTTTTTCACCTGTACGGCGGTTGCGTAACATACCGTAAATCTCACCGATGTGCCAGTCTTCATCCTCTTTTTCCTTTAACAACTGAATCCAATAATCTGGAATTCCCATTGCGAGGCGGTAGTCGAAGCCGAGTCCGCCTTCTTCAATGGGGCGCGCGAGACCGGGCATTCCACTCATGTCCTCAGCGATCGAAATCGCAGCAGGGTTGACGGTGTGGAGGACTTCGTTTGCTAACATCAGGTAGACAATGGCATCCAATTCAACTCGGCTATCAAAGTAATCAGCGTATCCAGCGAACACCCGTCCAAGTCCGTGGTCGCTATAGAGCATACTCGTGATGCCGTCGAACCTGAACCCATCAAATCGATAGGTCTCCAGCCAATAGCGGATGTTGCTAAGAAGAAAACGCTGCACCTCGTATTTGTCGTAATCGAAACACCGCGAGTCCCATGCGCTATGTTCGCCTTTCTCACCGGCGTGGAAGTAGTGATGTGCCGTGCCGTCAAAGTGATTCAGCCCTTCGTTAAGATTTTTAATGGCGTGGCTCTGCACCAAATCCATGATAACCAGCAATCCCATGCTATGCGCTGTATCAACAAGCGCTTTGAGTTCCTCTGGCGTTCCGAAACGGCTTGAGACAGCGAAGAAGTTACTCACGTGATACCCGAAACTCGCATAATAGGGATGTTCCATCACCGCCATTAGTTGAACGGCGTTATAGCCTAAGTCAGCGATTCGGGGGAGGACATTTTCTCTGAACTCAGCGAATGTGCCGACTTTTTCCGCTTCTTGCGCCATGCCGACGTGTGCTTCGTAAATTCGCAATCCTTCAGTTTCGGCATTAAAATCAGGGGCTTGGTATTTCCACTGATACGGATACGATGGTGTCCAATACTGTCCGCTGAAGTCGGCATCGTCTTCCTGAATGACGCGCTGAACATAAGCCGGGATTCGATCGAGTCCACCGAGTGCTGATACGACATGTACCTTAATTTTACTTCCATGTGAGAGTCGTTCAGCATAGTGTTTGTCGGGTAGGAAGAGATGCCAGACTCCCCATTCATCAATGGACATCGGGTTTGCAGCGCGATCCCAGCCGTTAAAATCGCCAATGAGTGAAAGTGCCTGCGCGTTCGGTGCCCATTCACGGTACCAGACCCCGTTTTCGCCGTCGTTTTCTCCGCGATTGAAGCCGAAATAGTGGTGTCCTTGGCTTATTTCACCTAATAAGCCGCCAGTTTCTTCTATCTTCCTTCTGAGACGTTGATAGTGCATGAACCGTTGGCGTAGTTGTTCAGCGTACGGTTTTAACAAAGGATCTCTTTTGATGAGAGCAGTGCCGTCTGCTTGTCTGCCTTTTGAGCGTTGCTTTCCCATAGTGTATCAGTTTACCACAAGAAGGCTTGCGATTCAAGGGAATGTGTAGTAACATAAGCACATGCAAACACTTTTTCACCGAATAACAGGACTTATATTCATCGCACTGATAGTGTTGTTTTCTTCGAGTATTAAGGCGGCGAGCTCCTTTGAAATTCAGATATTCGATGGGGCAGCAGAAATCATGCGACCCTATACGCTCATATCTGGCAAACAGTACCGACTTCAAGCAATCTCCTCTGATGAAAAAATTCTGCCAGCACAGTGGTTTCTATCGGGAAATTTAGGCAAAATTACAACAGATATGCCGCCAATGCTTACGGCGGTTTTTGTAGGAGATGGTATTCTTATCTGTCGTGTGGAAGGTGTGGAACAACGGGTAAGGTTAAGGATTGTCCCTGCAACAAAAACGATTGGGGATAGTGGTGGAAAACTCCAAAGTCCGGCGGATGTAGCAATAGACCTGCCGAAGGGCGCGCTTGCTGCCGAAGAAAAAATAGGGATAGAAATTGTGGCACCACCCGCATTACCACCAACACTGCAGCGATTCGTCCATGTCGTCCAGATTTCACCCGAAGGACTTGTCTTGAAACGCCCTGCACAGTTGGCATTTCTATTTGAAAGTGCCGCGTTTATGGCTGCGAAACCACAACTCTATTTTTGGGAAGCGTATGGAAAAAAATGGGTGCCGTTGCAAGGTCGTGAGGATAAGGCACAAGAGGGCGTGACAACTTCTATCAACCACTTCGGAATTTATGCCTTGACGGCTGCTGTGCCTGAAGATTTGAAACGTAGTGAACGGCTGGAGATTCGGAACCTTGAACTCTCGCCGCGCGTATTTTTCGCACCCGATAGACATCGATTGACGATAGCCTATCGACTCAACGCCCCCGATGCAACGCAGGTATTTGTGACAATAGATATTTTTGACCTTCGCGGTAGACAGGTTCGACGGTTGCTTGAAGAGGTGCCACGTTACATCGGACCGAACGCTGTGCAGTGGGATGGATTGACGGATAATGGTACGCTTGTCCGAAATGGACGTTATCTACTTGTAATTCGGGCAAGAACGGGTTCGCAGCGAGCCGTCTATCGGAAACTCATTATAGTCTTTAAGTGAGACTCAGAAATAGAGGCGGAATGAAGAAAATACGAGATTCGGATAACTGCCAAACTCGGATTGGAATTCGGTAGAATCACCGTTTTTAGGGCGTTTGCCTATGCTGATGAAACCACCGACAGAGAGATGAATATCCTCTGCAACGTTGTATGCGATCTGCGGTGCAATCCAGGTTGACGGATCGGATAGGTTAAGCAGTATTTGTCCACTGAGACTAATCAGGGGGGTCAGTTGACGGGTGAATCCGGGAGCCAGATAGTGGGTGCCAAGTAGATAAACACCGCCGCGCGTGTACGCCGGTTTCTCCAAATTGGTAAGAAAATTTTCGGGTTCTGTCGCACCTGCACCGTTGAAATGGTATTCGATAAACGTATAGGTCTCCCCACCGAAACTATAGTCAAGCCCGATAGAGGCACGCAGATAATTGTCCGATGTGTTCGGTTCGTCATCAAAGGGTTCGGCAAACACATAAGCCGTTTCCAGCCAAAAGCCAGCACCCCCGATACCACGGGCTATATCTAAACCGACGAGCAGATCTTTCTGAAATTCCAAAAGTAGAATTGAGAAGTCTGTCTCTACGGCGTTCAATTGGGTTCGGAGAAAGATGGCACTCTCATCAAAGTCGAAATTAGACCCGAAAATATATCCTGTATCTATCTCGCCCAGGACCCCTACAGGAATCCGCATCCGAATGGTGTCTACGCCAACGCGGTCTTCGGTATCAAGCTGGTCGTAGGTATAGGGAGCGATGATGTCGGTTGGATTCACAATTCGAGCACTACCCCAGGCAATCGCATCCCGACCGATGGAAAAATCCGCAAAATCTGTGCTGAACTGCACCGAAGCCCGATCGAGATTATGATAGATACCAACGCTGCCAACCAGTTCATCCTCACTCGGATAGAGCTGGGACTCGAAATCTGCGACGCGGTAACGGGATGAAGCAATACCGACGGCAAACGGAGATTGAGAGAAAAGGAGTGGGTCTTGAACGCGCGGGGTGAAATCGTAAGCGAAGGCAAATGAGAGTGAATCTGTTGGTGCGTAAGAGAGGTTGAAACGCAGTCGGTTAACCACGACCCCCATCATCGATGCCTCTGGAAGCGGGGAGTTAAATGCCGTAGAAAAGTTCTTGTAGTAACCACCAGCTCGGAATTCAGCCGCAGCGGTTCCTGCAAGAAACGTTACCATCAAACAGATGATGGCGGTCAGAATCTTTTGCATCAACTGAAAGCCTCTTTTAACTGATAACCGATAACTGCAAACTATTAAAACTAAAAACCCAGGGAATGCCCGGGGAAGCCCACACGGGCTTCATACCGTTGATTATCTCTTATCTCATTTCGTCAGTGTCTATGCGTCCATCGCGTAAGGTTATCAAACGCCTTGCACGCGCCATCACCATCGGATCGTGGGTTGAGAAGATGAATGTCATGCCGGTTTCTGAGTTAAGGTGGCGCATCATCTCAAGCAGGTCGGCACCCGTTTTAGAATCGAGGTTCGCCGTCGGTTCGTCGGCGAGAATAATCGTCGGTTCAGAGACCATAGCGCGGGCGATCGCTACACGCTGTTGCTGTCCACCTGAAAGCTGCGTCGGTGTCCGGTTGGCAACCCCCTTTAACCCAACGGTTTCAAGCATTGCTATGACCCGTTCATGCCGTTCTGCTTTCGGCACACCCGCCAAAAGCATGATATATTCAACATTTTCCTCGACTGTCAATACAGGAATTAAATTGTAAGCCTGAAAAATAAATCCGATGTTATCGCGTCGAAAGTCGGAGAGTTCATTGCCGCTCATTTCTGATAACACCTTGCCAGCAAGCCACACTTTCCCTTCTGTAGGGCTATCCAATCCAGAAATGATGTTGAGAAAGGTTGTTTTACCAGAACCCGAGGGACCCACCAATGCCGTAAATTCTCCCGATTCGATGGTTAAATCAATCCCGTTAAGCGCGTTGACAGGAATATCGTCCGCTGCGTAAACCTTCGTCACGCCTTCTGTGACGATAACATCTTTGTTCTCAGTTTGTGCCATTGTGAGTACCTTAGGATTCCAATCAATTGTGAAACCGCTTCTACTGATCCGTCCCAGGTGCCCAGAGTATCTGCTTTCATCGGAGATCACCGTGAAACGAAGTGGAACGGTGCCCAGATTTAATAGTTAAAAAATTAAAAGATGCGCCGCATCGCGTCTACGGGAGCCATTTTAGCTACATGCCGAGCCGGATACAACCCTGCAATGAGGGTGAAAACGAAAACCCATATCGGATAGATGATGAACTGTTCAACCGTCATGACTGGACGGATGAACTCCTGCATCGTCACACCCATCATTTCAATGCCGGTGTAATCTATACCTGTGTATGCCAACAGTGCTGTCACGAGGAATCCAAGTATCATTCCTACGCCAATGCTCACAATCGCTAAAGCACCCGCTTCAAATAAGATGACGCGCGCCATCCCAAAAGGACGGGTGCCAACGGCGCGTAGCACACCAAACTCAAACATCCGTTCATACAACGACATGAAAAGTGTGTTGATAATCCCGAAGACAACTATCGCAAATAATATAACGCCTATGATATATTTGCTGTATGTCGTCATGTCTAACACAACAGTTAATTGTGACATCAGTTCTGTCCAGCTTAATGCTTCGTTGCCATGCTGGGAGTAAGTGTCCCAAAATGGTAGTGTCGAGTCTTGTGCGTAAGCGATGGAAGAGAATTTAATAGCGATTTCGTGGACATCATTACCAATCGCAAGCATTTCTTGTGCTTTTTGAATCCGGACAAATGCCATACCGCTGTTCATCGCCTCGTCAGCAAAGTTATAAATACCGGAAATCCGAAACATCTCTTGGGAAAGTTCTCCGGTTTTAGCTTGTGCCACCGTCACAACCACTCGATCGCCAAGTCCAACCTCTAAGATTTCGGCGAGTTTTGCACCAATGACGACATCGCGGCTGTTATCCCCTTCAAAATAGACCCCCTCCGTTATCGCGTCGTCAATCAGCGACAGGTGCCTTTCTGTAGTGGGATCAACGCCGACGAGATTAATCGCACTGACATTCGCTGGAGACGTGATCATCCCGAAAACGAGCACTCTTTGCGTCCAATGTTGAACGATGGTTTCTTCAGAAAGACTCGCTGTCACCTCATCGAGGGCTTGGATTGTCAATGAAACCTCTTGTTCGTCTCGGAAACTTTCCCGATGAATCTGCGCATCACCGAGGAAAGAAGCGGTAGCCGTCCGAATCAAGATCTCTTGCATCCCTATCATGAGTGCATCCATAAAGATGAGAGCAGTCAAACCGATACCGATCGCTGTCGCAGCGATAATGGTCTGCCGTTTATTCCGAAAGATATTGCGCCATGCGAGTTTTACTAAAATCAACCACATTTTTCTAATTTTCCTTGCGGTTCGGTTAGGTAGGTTGAAGGTTGAAAGTGCTTTTCCGTAGATCCGCTTTCCACTTCGTTCCAAGCTTCGCGCTCTTCTAAAAAAGGTTGTGATATACTTAATGCTTCTTTGCTGACTGCTGACCGCTGACCGCTAATCTAATGTGTCCGCATCGCTCTTGCTGGCAGAATCCGGGCTGCTTTTATCGCAGGGAACAGACCGACCACCGTTGCTGATGCCATAACCGTGATCGCCGGAATAATCAGGCATCGGACGTTCACTACAGCATACAACGTCTTGATTTTCATGCCCCCAAAGGTGATTTCTTCGGGATATGTGATGCCGTATATAGACAGCAGATAATTAACAAGGACCCCAAGGAGCGCACCAACGCAGATGCTACCGAGTGTTATGATGACGACTTCGCAGATGACGAGCCAGAAAATTTGCATCGGTTTTGTCCCAACCGCCTTTAGCACCCCATACTCGCGCGTCCGCTCCAGTACTGACATCAGCACTGTATTCAGGACACCGATAGCCACAATCAGCATAATCACCCAACGTGAAATGGCATCCCCTTGTTGATCGGATTTCATGGCGCGATAAAAGGATTTAGCAACTACTTGCCACGGGGCAACATCAAGCGTTGAATCGTTAAGGTTCGCTTCGATTGCAGTCTTAATTTTACCGACCTGATTGATATTTGAGACAATCACAACGATTTCATGGGCGCGCCCCTCAAGCACAAACAATTCCTGAGCATCTTCAATGTGCAGATAACATGTTGTTCGATCTGTTGCGTCGTCACCACTCTCTGCAATACCGACAATCTTATACACATCGTTCGCAAGCGAACCGTCTGCACCCTGCGAGAAGATCACAATCTCACTACCAATCTTTGCAGAAAGCGTCTTTGCCAAGTTTTTCCCAATAACGGCTTCGTGCGAAGCGGTTTCCGCTAATACCGTGCCTTCAATTACTTTTTGATCAAATCGCGTCGCTTGAACTTCTCGTGTCACATCAACGCCGATGATTTGTACACCTGTACTCTTTTCACCAACCGAGCCGAGTCCCGCTGCATATACCCGTGGTGTCCACGCTTCAACGCCTGCAACATCCTGTATCACCTCTCCGACAGCAGTATACCCATCAATCGTCTCATAAAGCGATGGCTTATCAAGGTATCCATCACGGTGCACCTGAATGTGTCCGATGCGATTTCGCGTGAACATGGAGATGATGTCCCCATACGCACCGTCGGACAGACCGATGGTTAGCGACAAGAGTGTGAAACCGACAACCATTGCGAGTGCGGTAAGGATTGTCCGTCGCTTCTGACGGAAGATGTTACGAAACGCAATTTTGAGTATCATACTATCTTCTTCTCTGAAGATTTCGGCGTGTGAAGATTTTATCGTCAATGTCTGAATCAAATGTGGCATTCAACCACCGGACAACCGTTTTATGTCCCTCTTTGTTTTGAGGAATCATCTCCATCACAGACGGTGCGATTTTATCACCAAACGTCTTAATCTCTTTGAAGTTCATAACCCGCATCAAATTCCCTTTTTCGTCATAAAAGTGCTGCCACACCGGTATATAATCGTCGGATCGCACAGATGCAACAATCTTTCCCCAAACGATCGGAGAATCCTCTTTCGGGACAAGTTGGACATAGAGATGATCTGGCAATGCATCTTCAGGTGTAACAAACTGGTAGGTATAATCATTGAGCATGGACGACTCCCGAACCAAGTCGTCATTCGTGAAATCAGAACCCATCCACGACCCCATCATCATAGACGGTGGAATCTTCATCACCTTGTTCGTCTTCGGAAGGTAGTTCCACATCTCATTCCCAATGCGGAGTGTCGCGACCCCTTGTTCTTTCTTTGGGGCGGTAATGCGGATAAAGGTCTTGCTCATCCCCTGTGTCCATATTGTCATCGCCAGCGTACGTTCCCAATGCGGCGTGACGATGTGCATCTCCATCTCGGCGTGACTGGTTTCACTCCGATAGAGTTGATCGATATGTTTGATGACGGATTCGATGTCAGATATTGTTTCTTGGGCTAATGCGAACGGGCAAAGGAGGAGAGCCGTGAGGAGCAAAGAACATATTGTCAAGTTTCGTACTATCAGTGTCTTATTTTGAGATTTCGCCATTTGCTTGTGTATCCTTTTTGCTTTTTAGGTTGTGCAATATGGGGAACCTGCCAATTTTATCTACATTTTTTATTATAACACATGAGGCTTCAAAGTGCAAAATCTTTCAATTAATAGGACTTACGCACTCTACCGGTAGGTGCGGTTTCTAACCGCACCGATCCTATGGTGGTCCGTGTCTTTATCGTCCGAAGATACATGTCTCAACTTAATTTTGCGTAAGTCCTGAATTAACACAGGGCTATTTAGTTTTAAGAGTTAAGTTTACCTATGTAAAGCCTTCACGCTTCCGGAAGCCCGAATTTATTCGGGACAGCACACTTTTCCCCAACAAGAATGTAATATAAGGAATGGATTTAGTCTATTCCCAGACTAAATCCGGGCATCCGGATGTAAATTATTGGAAAACTGAATGGCCCTGCAGACAATTAACACTTGCTTTTCCTTAAAAAATCGTGTAAACTCAACAGATATAACCCTAAAGGAAAAGAAACGATGCCTGAAACACATATCAGAACCGAAATTCAAAGTGCCCTCAACAACTTCATGGACGGTGAACTCGCCAAAAACGCAACTCATCTCCTCAAGGTATTAGGCTACGAGAGCCAACGGACCCTCAACCGAGACGCAAACACAACCGAGGCATTTCGCGAAGACTTCGATCCTGACAACCTCATAAACCCTGAGAAAGCGCACCTAAACGACTGGCAGACCGCCGATTTCCTCTTCCAACTCACCGCTGACGAAATCAGACAGCAGACCCAAGAGACGATCACCTTCCATGAGGACGCAGGCGTTGATGAGAGTATCTATCAGTCCTATCTCTTTCTCGCTATCAAACTTAAAGGAGATACCTACTCTCGCACCGCACTCGCCAACATCACCCGCGAAATCAACAAGCTCTACGCCATACCAGCACTCCTGATTTTTCAACACGGACGCACCCTAACCTTTTCCATTATCAACCGCAGACCGAGTCAGCGTGATAGGGACCTTGATGTGCTTGAAAAAGTGACACTCATCAAGGATATTGACCTTGTGAATCCCCACCGCGCACACCTTGACATCTTAGCGGAGTTGTCACTAAGTGCCCTCTATCAGCAGCACGGGTTTACGAACTTCCTTGAACTCCATCAGGCGTGGCAGCAGACCTTGGACACCTCCGAGCTCAACAGACGTTTCTTCAAAGAGATTGCCGATTGGTATTTCTGGGCGGTGGATAAGGTGACGTTTCCAGCCGATGCCGACACATCGGTAGGCGTGGTTTCTCACCTCACCGTCCACAATGCCACGTGTGTCATCCGCCTGATTACACGGCTGATCTTCGTCTGGTTTCTCAAGGGGAAGGAACTCGTCCCGAACGCGCTCTTTGAGGAGGACACCATCTCGGAACTGCTCGCAAACGTTGATCCACAGGAAAGCACCTACTACAAGGCAATCCTCCAAAACCTATTCTTCGCGACGTTAAATCAGGAGATGAACACGTCTGAAAAACCGAACACTCGCAAGTTCCGAGGCGAGGGACGACAGCACTACAACATCACCTCACTTTACCGCTACAAACGCTATTTCAGAGACCCGGACGCAGCGCTGCATCTGTTTGAGACAATCCCGTTCCTCAACGGCGGCTTATTTGAATGTTTGGATAAACCCGATCCAGACGACGCAAAAACAATTCTACGAATCGACGGCTTCTCCGACAGAGAGGACAACCCGCTTTCGGTGCCAAACGAACTCTTCTTCTCCGAACCGCAGTCAGTAAATCTCAACGCCGTCTATGATACGAAAAACAGCCGATACACCGTGCGAGGTTTAATCCACATCCTCAACCGCTACAAGTTCACGATTGCCGAAAACACACCCATAGAGCAAGAAGTCGCTCTTGACCCCGAACTCCTCGGGCAGGTATTTGAAAACCTCCTCGCCGCATACAACCCAGAAACCGGCACAACTGCGCGTAAACAGACCGGCTCTTTCTACACTCCCCGTGAAGTCGTCAACTACATGGTAGACGAGTCCCTCATCGCCTACTTCAAAAACACGGTTCGTAGTAGGGAAACCATTCATTGCCCGTCAGAAACCAAACTCCGTCACCTCCTCGCATACAACGACGAACCTCATCAATTCACCACTACCGAAGTCGAACACCTCATCAGTGCCATCGACACCCTCAAGATTCTCGACCCAGCGTGCGGCTCCGGTGCCTTCCCGATGGGCATCTTACACAAACTCGTCTTCCTACTCAGCAAACTTGATCCCCGCAACGCACAATGGCGACAACGCCAAATTGACCGCGTCCAAGGTGCCATCACCGCGTCAGAGAAAATCGACGATAGCACCTTCCGTGAGAGTGCCATCAGCGAATTGGAAAGAGAAATCGACAGCATCAATGAAGCATTTGAACGCAACGAACTCGACTACGGCAGAAAACTCTATCTCATAGAGAACTGCATCTACGGCGTGGACATCCAACCCATTGCCACACAAATTGCCAAACTCCGCTTTTTCATCTCCCTTATCGTAGAACAGAAAATTGACGATACCCGCGAGAACCGAGGCGTGCGTCCGTTGCCAAACTTAGAGACGAAGTTCGTTGCGGCGAATACGCTTCTTGACGTGGAGAAACCCGAGCAGATGACACTCCGCAACCCAGAGATAGACAGCAAGGAGAAAGCACTCGAAGAGGTGAGGCGTAGACACTTCACCGCCCGCACCCCGCGCACGAAAGACCGGTACAGAAAACAAGACGCTGAGCTCCGCGCTGAGATTAGCACATTGCTGCAACAGGACGGGTTTCCAAGCGAGACGACTGAAAAGATTTCGGCGTGGGATCCATACAACCAAAACGCCTCCGCCAACTTCTTTGACCCTGAGTGGATGTTCGGCATTACAGACGGGTTCGATGTCGTGATTGGCAATCCGCCTTACGTCCGTCAAGAGAAGATTAAGTCCCTCAAACCGACGTTGAAAAAACGCTATACCTGCTACACCGGCGCAGCCGACCTTTACGTCTATTTCTATGAACGCGGACTGCAACTGCTGAGTCCAAAGGGTATCCATACCTTTATCTGTTCCAACAGCTGGTTGGATGTCAACTACGGTGCCCCGTTACAGAAGTATCTCTTAGACAATACGAAGAGTGCCGTTATCTGTCACAGCGAAGCAGAACGTGAGTTTGAGAGTGCCGACATCAACACGATTGTGAGTGTTCTCCACAACGGCATCCCCAATCCTGATTCTCAGATCCGTTTTCTGACCTTCAAGACGTTCATAGGTGACCCAGATATAGAGAACCGACGAGAGCGAACGCGCCCCTATACCGAATTAGCACAAGCAGGCACGCGTGAGAATAAATACACCGGTGACAAGTGGGGTGGGAAATATCTACGCGCCCCAGACATCTACTGGACGCTGCTGGAGAAAGGCAAGGATAAACTGGTGCGTCTGGGAGACATTGCGGAGGTAAGGCGTGGCTTCACAACAGGTGCCAATGACTTCTTCTATCTTGACGCTGAACGGATTCGAGAATGGGGAATCGAAGATGAATTCTTGAAGCCCGTCATCAAAAGTCCGCGGGAATGCAAAAGCATCCGCGTAGATCCCAGTCAGTTGCAGTTCAAGTTATTTATGTGTCATACGGACAGAGCGGTATTGGCAGGCACTGCTGCGTTGGACTATATTGAATGGGGTGAATCACAGGGATTTCATCAGAAACCGAGTTGTAGGTCAAGGGTAAGGTGGTGGGATTTAGGTAAACGAGAAATCCCATCGCTTGCTTTCAACTATCTAATTTCTTCAACCGCAAGAACGCTATATGCACGAAACGGTTGCTATACAAGCGACAATTTTCAGGAAGTACATACGGATTCGGATTTGATATTGCCCTTGTGTGCCTCTTTGAATTCGTCCCTGTTTCAACTGATGGTAAATATGGCAGGACGTTCTAATTTCGGTGGCGGTTTACTGAAGATTCAGACCTATGAAGTGTCGGAGTTACTCTGTTTAGATCCAAAGATATTTGCATTTGAAGATGCAGCGATATTCACATCTTCTTCATGGGAAATGCTTGATCCTTCGGATGACCGTCGCGTCCTTGACACAATCATTTTCGATGCGCTCGGTCTCACACAAGGTGAACGGGATGGGGTGTATGAAGCGGTTGTTAATTTGGTAGAATCTCGGTTGCGGAAGGCGCGGAGTTTGAAGGGGAAAGGATAGTTTGTCTGAATCGCGGATTATCGCGGATTGCGCAGATTTCGCGGATTACGCTCCAGCGGAGCGTTATGTCTATAGTCTGCATGGTGTTTCCAATCTTCCGCTCCCGGGGAATGCCATAAGGCATTCATACCGTTGATTTCGGAGCGGTATGTGACACATGCAATTAATTGGGTTTCAAATCTCCAAATTCGGTTGACATCAGGTCTTCAAATGTGTTATCATTACCCTTAAATTATCCGTATTGTAGGGGAGGAAGAACGATGTTACAACCGAATCTGGATTTTTCCGCAGCCGACATTGTTTACGGTTACATAAATGCACCTAACAGCAATATTGAAAATTCTAACAAAACTATAGACATTATTCCTCATGAGGCCGAAACCTACAATACTCTCGGCATTACTCATAATAAGGGAGGCGAGTATGACCTTGCCATCGAAAATTTTAGCAAGGCATTAGAACTGAATCCAAAGCATATTGGTGCTTATAACGATCGCGGTGTTGCTTATGATAGGAAGGGCGAATATGATAAGGCTATTGAGGACTATGTTAGAGCAATAGCCCTAGATTCAAAGTTTTTTGCTGCTTATAACAACCGTGGTATTACTTACGCGAAAAAAGGTGAGTATGACCTTGCTATCGCTGATTTTGACAACGCATTAAAATTAGATTCCCAACTTACCGAAACTTACCTCAACCGCGGTTTCGCTTACTTTAGTAAGGGCAATTTTACCCAAGGAATTCAAGATTGTAATAGAGCAATACAACTAAAACCTAATGATGTTGTGGCCTATTACAATCGCGGGTTTGTCTACTACGAGTTAGGCAAAGTTGATTTGGCTATCAATGACTATAACATGGCAATAGAACTGAACTCACATTTTGCCGAAGCCTATGTTAATCGCGGTAATGCTTATAGAATAAAAAAGAATTTTGATTTGGCGATTAATGACTATAATACGGCAATACAACTAAAACCAGCTCTCCCTGAAGCCTATGATAATCGTGGATTGGCTTATCAAATCATGAAATCTTTTGATTTGGCGATTAATGACTATAATACGGCAATACAACTAAAACGAGATTATGCTAGTGCCTATAACAACCGCGGCACTGCCTACCTAAGCATTGGATATCTTGACCTAGCCTCTGAAGATTTCAACACTGCGATAGGACTAAATCCTAAGAATTCCGAGGCCTATAATAACCGTGGTGCTATTTATTTTAGCAAAGGAGATTTTAATAGAGCTATTGAAGACTTAAGTACCGCTATAAAATGTAAACCCAATTTTGCTGGGACCTATAACAGCCGGGGGATAATTTATTATAATAAGGGAGATTTTAACAAAGCGATTGCAGATCACAACAAGGCAATAGAACTGAATCCCGAGTCTGCCGAAGCATATTTCAACCGTGGTAATGCCTATAGCAGTAAAAGGAATTTTAACAAAGCGATTGCAGATCATAGCAAGGCGATAGAACTGAATCCACGTTATTACGATGCCTATAATAACCGTGGAAACGCTTATGACCAAAAAGGCGAACTTCACAAAGCCATTGCAGACTTTAACACTGCAATAGAAATAGATCCCCAGCGTGTTGAGGGTTATTACAACCGAGGCTTCGCTTGTCGGAAAAGCAGCAAACGCTTGATACATCAAGTTATCAAGGATTATAGTATGGTGATACGACTTGATCCAGAATTTACTATTGCGTACTATAACCGCGGTGAGGCGTGGTTGCTCCTGAAAGAATGGGAAAAAGCTAGGGTGGATCTCATCACTGCCAAGAATATGGATGTTGATCTTCTTACCGCGTTCTGTTACGACTATGAAAACGTCGCAAACTTTGAAGAAACAAATCAGGTTCAATTGCCAGTGGACATCGTAGCACTGTTGACCCCACACTCATTAAAGACCGCTGATGTTTACATCCATATAGCCCAAGGTATTGATTATAAGGAAAAGGGTAATTATGATCTTGCTATTGCAAGCTTCCGCAGGGCGATAGCACTGAACCCAGATGCTGTCCAGGCATATTACAATCGCGGTACAGCCTACTACAACAAGGGCAGGTTTTACCGAGCAGTCGATGATTTCGGCAAAGTCATAAGTCTCACCCCTGACGATCCACTTGCCTACTATGGCCGCGGGATGGCTTACCGCAATCTCTTGGTTTTTGAGAAAGCCATCCAAGACTTTAGCACGGCAATAAGTCTTAAACCGGAAGCAGCTGCCTATGCCTATACCGAGCGCGGTATAACCTACCATTGCAAAGGTGAGGTAGACAAGGCAATTGAGGACTATAACGCTGCGATCGCACAGGAGCCAAAGTTTGCAGAGGCTTATACGGCGCGCGGTAAGGCTTACCGTGATAAAGGCGAGATAGACAAGGCGATTGAAGATTATGACAAAGCTATACAACTTAACCCAGAACTTGCTGAGCCTTATACCTGCCGCGGTCTCATCTACAATCAGCAAGGCGAGATAGACAAGGCGATCGGAGATCATAGCAAAGCAATAGAATTGAATCCAGAATTTGCCGAGGCATACCTCAATCGGGGTCAGGCTTACTACAACAAAAACGAATTGGACAAGGCGATAACAGATTATGACAAAGCCATAGAGATCAATTCAGAACTTGTGGAGGCATACACGCATCGGGGCAACGCCTACCGCGCCAAAGCCGAGTTAGACAGTGCGATTGAGGATTATACCGGGGCACTAAAACTCAGACCAAAAATTGCTGAATTCTATTATATACGGGGCGAGGCTTGGTTGCTTGCGAAAGGTTGGGAAGAAGCGAAGACGGACCTGACAGCTGCACTCCTACAAGACGTAGATGTCGCCGCAGCATTTCGGAGCAACCATGAGAGCATTGCTGCCTTTGAGCAAAAGATAGAGGTTCAGTTACCAAAAGAAATTGTGACACTGCTGACCCCGCTAACAGGACCATTTGAGATTGATCAGGAAGCGCGGATCGCGTTAGGAATGAAGTACTACGGGAGCGGTGAACTTAGCAGTGGGCTTGCCTCGAAGCTTGCAGGGGTATCACGCGAAGAATTCTGGTATCTAATGGGGGATTATGGACTCTCTCCTTTTTATGTTGATGAGGAGGAGCTTGTCAATAGCGGATTTTAAGAATGCCGATACAACCAGTTATTAGCAATAACAGTCCGCTTGTGGGACTCTTGGGGATCAACCTGCTTTCTCTATTGAGAGATCTTTATACAGAGGTATGGATTCCACGAAAAGTTGAAAAAGAGTTTCTCAAAAGGGATCCAATAATCCGCCGGAAAGCCCTCGAAAATGCCCCTTGGATTAAAACTGTTGATTTAACGGATCCGCAAGCCGCTGCGGTTTATGCGGGACTTGATGACGGTGAAGCCCATGCCTTAGCTCTTGCCAACGAACATGATGCACGCCTCGTTCTTATTGATGACAGTGACGGAAGACGGGAGGCGAAAGAAATCGGATTAATGACTAAAGGAACAGTAGGCATCTTGCTGGAGGCGAAAGAAGAAGGTTTGATTGAGGTCATCAAACCGCTTTTAATTCGGTTGCGGGCTAACGGGATGCATCTGAGTGAATCGCTCATCAATTACGCGCTACAAGAAGCAGATGAGATGGATTAGCGGGTGTGCTTATAGGCAAAATTGACTTATGGAGGAGAAAAATCATGCAAAAACCGAATCAAGAATTTGCTAATAAATATTACAAGCGCGGCGTTGCCTACACCGAAAGCGGAGATTATGACTGCGCTATTGAAGATTTCACCCAAGCGATAGAACTAAACCCAAAGTTTGCCGAGGCATATTACCAACGCGGCCTTGCTTACGCCAAAAAAGGCGAAGTTGAACTTGCGATTGCAGACTATACCAAGGCGATAGAACTTAAGCCCGATTTCGCTGAGGCGTACTACTATCGAGGTGGTGCGTGGTTACGCCTCGGGGAGCGCGACAAAGCCAAAGCAGATCTGGGGACCGCCAGAAATTTGGGGAGTGATGCCCTCACCACCTTAGACAAGATACTACAAGACCACGATCGCGCGTGGAAAGTCCTCGGCAGCGCATGAAATATTTGACAATTGAAGATATTCTAATCATTGCCGTGGGGCATGTGGGTGACTATCAGCTGCTAAATGAAAATCAGTTACATTATTTGGTGGACATAGTGGGTGAGAAATTTGGTAACATCGACCTGTTTCCAACTGTATTTCAAAAAGCTGCCGTGTATGCCCACCATATCATTACAGGACATATATTTTTCGATGGGAACAAACGTATCGGTCTAACGTGTGCGTTCCAGTTTTTAGAATTGAACGGTTATTTCCGTCGGGCAGACATTGATGACTCCATTATTGATCTCGGCTTCAAGATTGCCGATGGAACTATAACCGATATTGAAGTAATTGCAGATCGTATGCAGTCGTGGATTTTGTAACTAACGGATGTTGATACATCTAATCGCATCAAACATCTAAAAATTCGGGTTGGATGTTCCTTAATTATTCACACTTTGTATAAAATAATTTATAAGTATGTTATTTTCATTGGTATGTTATTTTCATAGTAACCCACCCCAAAGCAGACAAACGCAAAAGCCCTCTCAACCCACGCCACAACTGGGTTTTCACGAGGTTTTTTAATCGCCTCAAAATCACGATTCATAGTAACAGCGAAAAAACACCAGAGCCGCAAAAGTCCTCTCAACCCACGGCCCGTCTAACCTCCGGGCAGTTCCCATCGCACAGTTTCCAGACCGTTACTATGAATCACTATGAATCACTATGAAATTGACTTGACAAAACCTGTCTAAAATGATAAATTGACTTTCAAACAAGGGAAACCTTTACGCCTTGAGTTTTTTAAAGATAGAGAAAGGAAACAACATGGCATCACAAAACGAACTACAGTCAATGCTAAACGCTCCCATCGCTTTAGCACCCAATACCTACCTCCATTTCTATAACGGTGGGAAACTCCGCGCCGAGTTTATGGGCGAACCCGACCCCAAAGATGACTACTACTCCGAGGAATGGATCTTCTCCACGAACCGGGCAGAGACCCCGGGTAGGGAAAACCCGCCCGACAAGGGCTTCAGCCGTATCGAACTTCCCAGTGGTGAAGTCGTGTTATTGAAAGCATTGTTGGACGCGTTTCCAGAGGAGGCGCTTGGCAGTTCGCATGTCGCCAAATACGGCACAGATCTCGGTGTACTTCTCAAAATTTTTGATGTCGGTGAAGGCGCGCATATCCCGATCCACTGGCACCCGAACCCCGATTTTTCAAAGGAGCATCTGAATTCACCTTTCGGCAAAAATGAGGCATGGATTTTAATCGGCACGCGTCCAGGCGCAAAAGCGTGGATCGGTTGGAAAGAAGCGATAGACAAGGCAGAGTTCCGTCGCCTGATGGAGGCACAAGATGTCCCAACGCTGCGGAGTCTCATGCACGTCGTTGAACCGAAAGTCGGAGAAGTCTATTTTTTACGCACACCGATTGTCCACTCACTCGGTACAGGACTCTGCGTCCTTGAACCTCAGGAACCTACCGACTGGAACATCCTCGCTGAATGGGAAGGTTTCCCGTTTGAAAGAGACGATGGACACCTCGGTCTCGGATGGGATCTGGCAGTCGATGCCGCTGAGTTTGATAAATTGGAGCTCGACTATCTGAACAACTACATCCGACGTACGCCGGAACTCGTTCGGGCAGAGGGTGATAACCGCGAGGATCGGATTGTGCCAGAGGAGGCACTGCAATTCTTCGGGTGCTCACGTCTGACGGTGAATTCGACGCTGAGTATGCCAGCAGGCGAAGGCTTCTATGCACTTGTGACCTTGGGGGGTGAAGGTGTGCTTCGCGGGGACTTTGAAGATGTCCCGCTCAAACGGGGCAAATCCGTCTTTATTCCGCGGTGCTTGTCGAGTTATGTCATTGTTAGCACTGGCGATACACCGATGGAAATAATTTGTTGCTATCCACCGAGGCTCTAAAAAATTAGGTACGCCCTGTGTGCCGAAGCGTAGTAGTCTGTCAACCTTCAAATGATGGGGAAACCCCGGTTCGTAGTAGTGCGATTTATCGCACGTCAGAACGGGCAATGAATGGTTTCCCTATTACAAACTGCCTCTCAGTTTAGATGTGACAGAACAGTAGTTGTCAGTTGTCAACAGTCAGTTAAAGAGAATTTTTTGACCCAAAACCTCTTGTGATTGTTAACTGTTAACTGAAGACTGAAAACTATAAAATGTTAGATTTTAAACCCCCTAAACCGAGTACAACCGCAATTCAGGTTGCGAAAGCACTTATGCCGCTTGTCAACCGCTTGTGTTTGAAGGGATTGGCGTTGGATGTTGATGCGGAATCTATTGCCCGTCTAAAAATGACAGATGGCTACCCTACCGTATTAGCACCCAATCATGCGGCACGTGCCGATCCTGCCGTTACATTCCTCTTGTCCAAAGAACTCTCTCAGCAGTATTACTACCTGACTGCACGGGAGACCTTTGACAAAGGAAGATTCGGCGGTTTACGCAGTTTTCTGTTGCAACGGTTCGGTGCTTATTCAATTGTGCGGGGCACCGCCGACCGAAACGCCTTCCGCACAACGCGGGCACTCCTATCTGAAGACAACGCATCCCTTGTTATCTTCGCGGAAGGGGAAATTTCGCTGCAGAATGACACTGTTATGCGCTTTGAGAGGGGGATTGTACAACTCTGTTTCTGGGCGTTGGACGATATGGCGAAGGCGGAAGTCAGCAAACCGCTTTATGTTGTTCCTATCGGGATCAAATACCGTTATCCACAAGACATGTGGGGCGACATTGATGCTGCCCTCACAGAATTAGAGGAGAGCATTCTACCACCTGCCGAACGAAAGTCGGTTGAACGCTATGATCGGTTGCGACGCATCGGTGTGACAATGTTCAGAACGCTTGCAGCCGAATATCAATACAAGGTGGATGAAACCGTACCGCTTGATGTACACATCCAAAGAATGAAAGAGCACATTTTATCCCATGCTGAAAGAATCATGGGGATCGACACTAACGCTGATGTACTCACAAGGGTCCGGGCATTGAAAAACTTGGTCGATGCTGAAGTCTATAGAGACATTGATCAGATGACCGAATATGAACAGAAGATACATGAGGAGCTGCTCCAGAAATTTCAACAATTCTATCCAGATTTGGAGCGGTTAATTAATTTCATAGCAATTTCGGATGGGTATGTTGCTGAAGAGCAGTCGCCGGAGCGATTTCTTGAAGTGATCATCCGTCTGGAGAGAGAAGTCTTTGGTACGTCAAAAATGCGGGGTCCAAGGGTCGCATCCGTCCGTGTCGGTGAACCCAAAAATCTCCGAGAATATTACGATACCTATAAGGCACAGAAAAGAGAGACAGTGGAGCAGATAACCCTTGAACTTGAGACAGTAGTCCAGGATTTGGTCAGGGGTATATCATAATTCAATAGTTTCAGGACTGACGCAGAATGCTCTTTTGTAGCATAACCTGTTAGGTTGTGCATCCAAAACGCTTGTGTTTCTCAGGGCATCTTCCTCTCACAAAGTGTCCTGCCGCCAAAATTGCGTAAGTCCTAAGTTTAAAAAATTTGGAGAAAAACATGGCAAAAAAATTGTCAATTGGAAGTTGGGCTTACGCGTTTGGGCCCTATGAAGATAACCCGATTCCGTTTGATACCGTCGTCAAGACACTCAGCGAACTTGAATTTGATGGTATTGAAATTGGAGCGTTTAAACCGCATATTGACATTAACGACTATCCCATGAAAAGTGAGCGGGATGCCGTCAGGGGCTTAATCGCCTATTACGGTTTAGAGGTCTCTGGATTGGCGGCAGATTTCTGGTCGCACCCCGGGCCCGCTACAGATGAGGCACAAGAGGACGATAGGTATTACAAACTCTTCAAAGAGAGTCTCCAGCTCGCGTTGGACCTCGGCTCACCGGCTATCCGAGTCGATACAGTGAGCGATCCCGAAGCAGGCGTGGAGGGCGTTGAGCGTGAGGAAGCGTGGGATCGGATCGTTTCCGTCTGGCGGCGCTGCGCGCAAGTCGCTGAAGATCATGGTGTGCTGATGCTCTGGGAATTTGAACCCGGATTTATGTTCAACAAACCCAGCGAGATTATTGAAATGCCGAAGGCAGTCGACCACCCGAATTTCAAGGTGATGTTCGATACCTGCCACGCACAAATGTGTGCCGTTGTCGGTGCCAGGCAGCCCGGAGAACAGGAGACACTCGGTGAGAATGGGGTCATCGACCTTGCACGGCAACTGAAAGGGCAAATCGGTCATTTCCACCTTATCGATTCCGATAATACGCTCCATGACGACGAAACAAGCACACACGCGCCTTTCGGAGATGGTGTCCTCGACTTTGACGCGATTATTCCAGTCATCATGGAAGAGACTGGATACGACGGCGATTGGTTCTCCATCGATCTCTGTTTCTGGCCCAATGCTTGGGATGTCACGGAAGACGCAAAGAAATTCCTAACACCCTATTTGGAAAGGTATTAAGGGTTAGATGCTTAATCTGCGTTCATTGGATTCCCTAATTGACTTGGCGTTTGCGGAAGATATTGGTATTGGCGATATAACGACAGAGGCAACAGTGCCGCCTACGCGGAAGGGTATAGGAACCCTACTTGCCAAGAGTGACGGTATCGTCGCAGGACTACCGGTCGCCGAACGCGTCTTCGCGAAATTGGATGAGACGTTGGGATTTCGAGCCCTTGTCAGTGATGGGGATGCAGTGAAGGCAGGGACCCCGATTGCTGAAGTACAAGGCAGTGCCAAGGCGATTCTGATAGGTGAGCGGACTGCTCTTAATTTCCTACAGCGGCTTTCAGGAATAGCGACGCTCACGGCACAATTTGTGGAAGCCGTCTCTGACTATGATGCCAAAATAGTGGACACTCGGAAGACTGCAGCCGGATGGCGCGCGGTTCAAAAATATGCTGTCCGCGTCGGCGGCGGTTCCAACCACCGTTTTGGTCTCTACGACGGGGTGCTAATCAAGGATAACCATATCGTTGCTGCTGGTGGTGTTCACAATGCCGTGCGGCGGGCACGGGAGATTGTTCCACATACGGCGAAGATAGAGATTGAAATTGAGACCGTTGACCAAGTTGACGAGGCATTGGCAGCAGGCGCGGACATCTTACTCCTTGACAATATGCCGCTTGGCATTATGCGAGGCGTTGTTCAAGAGGTAGGCGATCGGGTGATAACTGAAGCGTCAGGTGGGATTATGCTGGATCGGGTGCAGGCTGTCGCAGCGACAGGGGTGAACCTCATATCTGTTGGAGCACTCACTCACTCGGCGATGCCGATGGATATTAGCCTTACCTTGACACTCGTTGAATCGTAATCGGATAAAAAAGGCATGAATGAGACACTACGTCTGAAAGGAAAATTATGGCAGCTACTACTTATGAGAAAATTGAACCTACGACAACAAAGCTCGGCTGGATTGGCACCGGGGTCATGGGACGCTGGATGTGTCAACATCTAATGGATTTGGGATACGCGATGACGGTCTATAACCGAACGAAATCGAAAGCGGATCCACTTCTGGAGGCAGGCGCAGCGTGGGCAGATTCGCCGGAAGATGTTGCAGCGACTTCCGATATTATCTTCACAATAGTCGGATTTCCACCGGATGTCCGGGAGGTCTATCTCGGCGATAACGGCATCTTGAAGGGTGCGAAGTCTGGAAGTATCATCGTTGATATGACAACAACCGAGCCGTCACTGGCGCAGGAAATTTATGCTGCAGCGCAGGCACAAGATGTTTCGTCGGTGGATGCTCCTGTTTCGGGCGGCGATGTCGGAGCCCGAGAAGCACGCCTCTCGATTATGGTCGGTGGGGATGAGGCTGCTGTGCAAGCTGTAATGCCGCTCTTTGAGGCGATGGGTAAAAATATTGTGCATCAAGGTGGCGCAGGCGCGGGACAGCACACCAAAATGTGTAACCAAATTACGATTTCTGGAACGATGATTGGGGTCTGCGAAGGGTTGATTTACGGCTACAGAGCCGGTTTGGATTTGGAGACGATGTTGTCCTCAATTAGCGGTGGCGCAGCGGCGTGTTGGTCCCTTGATAACTTAGCACCACGGGTGCTGCAACGCAACTTCGATCCCGGTTTCTTCGTGGAGCATTTCATCAAAGATATGAGTATCGCTTTGGACGAGGCACGCAAAATGAATTTAAGTCTACCGGGTTTGGCGTTGGTACATCAACTTTACACGGCAGTACAAGCACAAGGGCACGGTAGATTGGGAACCCAAGCCTTGATGTTGGCATTAGAGCAGATGTCCGGTGTCGAGATAGATTAGTGTTTGGTCCGAATTGTAGGATGGGTTTGTAACCCTGATTGCGATTGGCACAGTAATTAGACCGACTACTGGTGCGGTTTGCTACCGCACCAGCGTCATGTCTGGAGAACCTGCCAAAACGATCCTGTCAGTTATGCCGAAACAGGCTCCAAACGCATCGGCATGATAAGGGTGAGATAGTTGTCCGTGCCAACGGGTTTAATAAGGACAGGATTCAACTCGCCTGAAAATTCAATTGACAAAGACTCAGTTTCGATATGGGCGAACGCCTCTACCAGCAACCGTGCGTCAAAACCGATTCGGACGGTTCCAGTGCTCGACTCAACCGGCAATGTTTCGTGTGCTTCACCTAATTCGGGGGTCTTCGCGGAGACCCGAATCTGTTCTGTATCAATCTCTAAAGAGATGGAAAAGTTTTTTGGGTTTGAGAGCACAGCGACCCGCCGAGTTGCACGGAGGATATGTTCCTTTGAGACGGTTGTCTTGCCTTCGCTGGTTTCAGGGATGATTTTCTGATAACTCGGATATTCGCCGTCGACAAGTCGGGTTGTTAAAGTGGCATCTCCGTCGGTAAAAAGGATTTGATTTTCAAAGACAGAAACATTAACTTCGCCAGATTCCGCAAACGTCCGTTCAATCTCTCGGACGGCTTTAAGTGGGACGATAAATCCCTTGGCTTCGCCGGGAGAGTTAAGGGGTTCGCAGTGTGCAAGGGCGAGGCGTTTGCCATCGGTAGCGACGACTTCGGTTTTCTCGTCAAGGAAATTAAAATAGAGTCCGTTTAGGAAGTATCGGACCTCCTCTGTGGAAGCTGCGAATTCCGTTTTTTGGAGAACGTCGCGCAACGTTTCTCCACCGATAGCGACAGCATTACCTTCAACAGAAGGGAGTTGTGGGAACTCTTCATCGGGCATCCCAATAATTTTGTAAACACCGTCCCCGCAGATGAGCTCAACGCGATCGTTGGCGGTAGTTGCGAGATCTATCGGTTTATCGCTGGGGAGCTCTTTGACGATATCGCCCAATTTTTTCGCAGAAACGGTAATTGCTCCCTCCTCTGTAACCTTGCCTTCGACCTTCATTCTGATACCGATTTCGAGGTCGGTTGCCATACATTCGATACTGTTCCCTTCCGCGTGGATGAGAACATTTGAGAGGATAGGTAAAGTGTTCCGTCCACTCGCAACGCCTTGTAGTACCTGTAGGGCATACAGGAGATCATCTCTTTCAAAAGTTAGTTCCATGCCAATTTCTCCTTATTCTTTGTCTATACGATAGATGCGATTTTCCTTAAAACGTAAGGCACCTCTACATAAAAATTTGTGTTAAACAGTGCAGTGGCAGCGCCAATGACGAAACCTGATAATTTCTCGCCGAAAGGTTTCGCCTATCCAATAAAAATCTTGACAACCACCTACATTTAGTATAACATATTATCACGGATATAGCATAGAAAAAATTATAGATTTCAACATAGGGTAGGTTGCGACTCGCAAGATAGACGCTAACACCCACTCCAATCTACAATTCTAAGTTTTCTAACCAAAATATACACCAGAACGATTTAGTTTTTAGGTGCTCGGGCCCCACCTGTTGCTGGTGAGCAGCGAACAGACACCTAAGGCTACTGAAAAACTAAGTTACTTTCGTCCTTCTCCTAAAGATATGCAAAATACGGATCGGCATTCCTCGCAGCGGATTGCAAAACGTGCGGTATTAATTGGCACGGTTCTCATTATCGCGAATAGCTACTGGATAGCGTATGTAGAAATGATCTGGCATACCGCACATCTGACGACGGTTGCAATGTCTGTCAATGTGATGTTTGGCATTTTGATGATGACACTGCTGAACATGGGGGTCCAGCGTATTTTTCCGCGGGTCGCGCTACAGCCGCGCGATCTGCTTGTGGTTTACAGCATGCTCGCTGTGGGCAGCGCGTTTTCCGGACACGATTGTCTGCCACGCCTTATGGGACTGATACCTTACGCGTTTCGCTTCGCGACCCCAGAGAACGATTGGGAGGCATTGCTCTTCCATTATCTTCCAGAATGGCTTGTGGTAAAAGACCCAAGAGCGGTCAACGATTTTTATGAAGGCGAGGTCAACTTTTTTACAGAAGGGTATGTACAGCACTGGATTGTACCGATACTCTCTTGGTCGGTGGTTATTTTCCTGTTGATGATGATCTTCTTGTGTTTGACCTCTATCATCCGCAAGCAGTGGATAGAAAACGAAAAGCTGGCGTATCCGATTATCCAAATCCCACTTGAGATTACGACCAACCGTCGCATCTTTTTTAATCGGTTGCTCTGGTTTGGCTTCGCGATAGCCGTGGGCATCAACCTACTCAACGGATTGCAATTCTTTTTTCCCGTGCTTCCGCACATTCCTGTCAGAGAATATAACCTTAATATCTATTTTACCCAGAAACCGTGGAACGCAATGGGCAGTACACCCTTACGGTTTCATCCCTATCTCATAGGCTTCTCTTTTATTTTACCCTTAGACTTAGCGTTCTCGTGTACGTTTTTCTACCTTATGAAGAAAGTCCAGCTCCTATTCGGAAGTGCGGTAGGTATAGCAACATTACAAGGCTACCCGTTTTTAGGAGAACAGGGGGCAGGGGCGTTATTGGCACTCCTCGCGATTGCGTGCTGGTATGCCCGACATCACTTGACATCTGTGCTAAAACAAGTCGTGCGTCCGAATCGCGCTGAGTCGCGAACTGAAGCAATCTCGCATCGGAGTGCTGTCATAACGCTTGGAGTCTGTGTACTGCTCCTCGCAATTTTTTGTGTTCGTAGCGGAATGACGCTCTGGGCGTTTGCAATTTTTATATGTGTTTATCTTCTGATTGTGGTCGGATTGACGCGAATGCGGGCGGAACTGGGGCCACCAATCCACGCTATCGGTTATCTAACACCGCAATATATGATAATTTCGCTGCTGGGCACGCGACGTTTACGAGCGGGAAATCTGACAATGCTCTCGTTGTTGAATTGGCTCAGTGGCGCAAGTTACGCCTCTTTCCGGACGCATCCAATGCCCGACCAATTAGAGGCGTTCAAGCTTGCCGAGCGCACAGGTATCCGAAACCGGACAATGTTCGGCGTATTGGTCATTGCGAGTCTCGCCGGTATCTTATCGGGACTTATTCTCTATCCGTATGCGATTTATAGTGAGGGGGTTGCCGCGGGTTCGGAGCAGATCCATGCCGGTGGTGCGGATACCTACAACTTTCTTTCGTCGTGGTTGGTGAGCCCGAAGCCGACAGACTGGCTCGCAACCTCGGTGTTAGGGTTAGCCTTTGCGGCGAATTTGGGGATTATATTTTTGCGGTCGCGTTTCGTGTGGTGTCCCTTACATCCAGCTGGCTATGTGATTGGCGTTGCACCGGGAACGACGGATGTAATCTGGTTTCCGTTGTTCATTGCGATGGTGACAAAATGGATTATCTTACGACTCGGCGGTATCAATGCGTATCGGAAAGCAGTACCGTTTTTCATCGGTTTGGTGTTGGGCGAGGCTTTGATGGGATGCTTCTGGCCCCTGTTAAGCCTTGTGCTGAGGTCGGCGGTGTATAGCTGGATATAGTTTTCTGCTTTGAAGTGCGAACCGATGCGTTCAGGGCTATGGCGCGTTTGAGGCGTTGAGAGTAATTTCACATGTCAAGTTGCCTTGTAAACGGACGGGGACGCGCACACCTTCCTGTGTGAGATAGAGCGTCTCTGGTGTGAGGGTATCAACAGTGCCGTGCAAGTGGAGGTAAGGATCGATCGAACGGTCTGCGATAACGTCTGATAATCTTTCACGCAGTGTCGTGAGTTCTGCTTCTAAAGGAAAAAGAAGCTTTTCTTCAACAGTCGTGCGTAGATTTGGGAAAATCCCTTCGCCTACATGTTCAGCGACTTCTAAGAGTAGGCTTTGGGTTGTCAGAGAATAATCGAATTCGGTGACAGAAAGCGATGTTGTGGTTGCGTTATACACAAGTGTTCCGAGCATGTAAAGCTGCCCGTTTGCTCCGAAAGATGGCATGCTAAATCCAACACCTGCCGCCAGCTGCGTACCGCTACCGTGGAGTGTTAAATTTTCAACGAATGTGTCAACACCTTTGAGTTTGTGTGTTTTTTCGACATGCGGCTTGGCGAAGTTTTCAATAGTAGCGTAAGTTACGTCGATTGGCGCGATAATATGGTAGCCGGATTCGAGTGAATCCACGAAATGAATATTCGGCAAATCGGCGCGGGGACCCACGTGGGAGACTGAATCGGTTGAGGTCTCTCCGATGTTGGCTTGAATGTACGTTTTTATGCCGAAGCTGAGGAAGAGCATCTCTCCATCGCTTGATAGGTTTTCTGACAGAATTTCCAGCGGCTCCATGATAAGAACGATTGGAGGCGTTTGTTTTAGGACCATCGGTTCATAGAGTTTTGCCCATAAACCCGCAACTCGCGTTTTTATATCTATACTGGTGATATATTTGACGATGAGATCCTCTAATTTCGGAAGGACTTTCTCTCTGACCAATTCGGTAAGAATCCGGCGGACTGAGACTGTAATCCCCAAAATTTCAAGTTCTGCTTTCTGAATAGAGATGTCAGAGGTAGTTTTTGTGGTAATGCGCCAGTCAGGATTAAGCGTTGGTGTGAGGGTTAAAGATGCCGTCGCTTTCCCTTCAAAATTTTCGCGTTTTTCGAGGACCTTCCCAAAAATTTCCTTTGAGACGCGTATCCAACCGTTGAACCGAAACGGACTTCGGACTGATACCGTTCCATCAGCCGCGCTTGTCATTGTCAGCGCATCGAGGTGTAAATTGATAGAGGCATCAATAATGCCATCTTTCCACTTGATCGGCTTACTGAGATAGTCTTTGAGGACGGACTCCGTTAATTGTTTGACATCTTGTATTGGCAGGTCTGCTTTCGCAACAATAGTTGAAGGGATAGGGGGCGGTAATGGCACGGGTGTGACTGCTCGCGGGGGTGCCGGTGCTTTGAGGGTAAGGTCCGACTTTCGTGGCAGCAGCAAGAATAACGTGATTAGCATTAAAACGGCACCAAGAAAGATCGCACCGACAATCAGTTTTTTCTGTTTACTCATGCTTGAAGCCTCGGAATGCCGCTTGAGATTTTGTGTTTTCGCTCAATACGAAATGGATGGATGTCAAAGTGGGTTTCGCCGTTAAGGACAAGCTCGCTCATGATGCGTCCGACAAGAGCACAGAACTTGAAGCCGTGTCCTGAGAAGCCTGCCGCAATCAGGATGTCTGAGCGGTCTGGGTGTGTGTCGATGATAAAGTCTTCGTCTGGTGTTTCAGTGTAGAGACAAACTTCGGCGTGTGTGGCTTTTCCAAGTTCTGGGATGCGTTCTTGCACGTAAGCATCTATATGGGCAATGTAATCCGCATCGGGTGTGCGATCGCGCGTATCAGGAGAGATAATCTCACCCCTTCCGTGACGCGCAATTTTTAATCCGCCACCCGTATCAAAAGAGCCGAAAGCCGGGATACCGTAAATAAATTCCCCATCTACTGTTGATTCCACGAAAACTGGGAACCGGTCTGGCTGAAAACGGTCGATATTTGTGGGTTGGTAGTAGCAGACTTGTTGTTTTGTAACGGTGAGTGGAAGCTTCAGTTCTGTGAGAAGAATACCCGCCCACGCTCCCGCCGTCACGACGATTTTTTTTCCCTGAAACTGATCGTTTTTAGTCTGAACAGTTGGAACATCCGTTTGCCAGTCAACCTTGATTACTGGGGTCTCTTCTTGAACCGTTGCGCCGTGTTTTTCTGCCAGTTGTAGATGTGTAGCGGTGCACGCAGCGGCGCGGAGGAAACCGGTATCCTTCTGCCAGAGAACGTCCATATCCTTCACGCCTTGAAATTGCGGGAAACGATCTGCTAATTGTGTCCCGTTCCACCACTCAGATTCGACACCTGAGGCATCTAAGCTTTGTTTTGTCGCCCGTCCGTAGGGGTTTCCCCTTGCACCGAAACCAACACTCCCTGTGATGAAGAGGAGCGGTTTCCCCGATACGGATTCCAGATCGCGCCACTCGGCATAAGCGGTTTTCATCAACTCGGTATAGAAAGGCTTATCGTAAAAGAAACGGATAATCCGAGTTTCTCCGTGTGAGCTGCCGAACTTATGTCCGCGCTGAAACTGTTCTAAGACAAGGACATCTGCCCCCGATTTAGCAAGGTGGTATGCCGTTGCGCTGCCCATTCCACCGGCACCAATAACGATTGCGTCGTAGATGTGAGTGTTCATAGTTTTTGGTTGTTGGTTATTGGTAACTGAAAACTAACAACCAATAACCAGGAACCATTAAAATGGATTTGGCACGGTCGTGAAGTTCTGATACCGATCTTCGCCGCGCAGTAGGATCGGTTTCCACGGACGTTTCAGTGAGTTTTCTTCTGCTTGTTTCACGGATGGATCAATATAGCGGATTGTGAGACCGCATCGCCGACGCGTAGAATGATTCGGTAGACTGCCGTGAATCATCTGTCCGTGGTGGATGGACATCTCTCCCGCTTTCAACACGAGATCAACGGCACTGTCTGCTTCCGATTCGGTGACAGGAACTTCCTGATTGATGCTTAGCAGATTGCCCGCCTGTTCAGATGTGCCGTGTTCTTGGATACCGCGCTGATGGCTTCCGGGAATTACCTGCATACAACCGTTGCCGGTGTCGCTGTCATCTATCGCATACCAAGCCGTAATCGCGTCCGGGGGTTCAAGACCCCAATATGTCACATCTTGATGCCATGCAACAAACTTGTCGCGAGGTCCATATTTGCAGAAAAAGTGGGTCGCTAATAACATAACATCGGGACCAATAAGTGCTTCAATAACATCTACAATCTTTGGATGCGTTGCGAGGTCCCAGATAAATTGATGGTCAAAGTGCCAGTCAATAAGACCGATTTCACATATCTCTTTGCCAACTTCTGCTTCCAATGCATCGTAGGCACGTCTATGCTGTGTCGCTTCAGTTTCATTAGAAATAGGAATACCGGTCAAAAATCCGTCTTTTCGGTAAAGTTCGGCGAGTTGTGGGTTTTTCGTTTCCATTTTTTTATTCTTCCTTGCGATTGGGTCAGAGGAGTTCTGGGATCTTGCACTGTCGAAACCATTGTGAATCTTCCGGTGGCGATTCATCTGGATCTTTCATTGTCTCAAAAGTCTTCAAAGCAGGTGACACTGTTTCTGCCCATATTCGTTCGACTTCCTCAAAAGTTACCTGTTGACGGTCAGAAATATCCGCTGCTGCGTAAGCCTCCAAGAGTTCCTGCATCTTTTGTCCGAGCCATGCGACTTCATCGTTCACCATCCGTTCACCGATACGTCTGTCTGACTCGAAGGCATTCGCGCCCATAGCGAAATGCGGGCTGCCTGCATCAGTTTCGGGCATGCGTGACATGTCAACGCAGTCGGGTTCTAATGCCCATAGGAGTGATGTTTCGACTCTACCGGCATGGTCTCCACCGTTACCTTGTTGATCAAATCCGGGTGTGTTCGCCTCGAAATCAGGGAGTCCGTAGAGACGCATGGCGAAGTGCGGTTGAATTAGAGAGAGGAGGGTCTTGAGGTCTTGCCAGTTGGGTCCATAGTGTCCTGTGAGGAAGATGGCTGCGTGAAATCCGAGTGCATCGGCAGCGCGGACGTGGTAGCAGACGTTTTTGAAGTGTTGCCATGCAGGCATTGCAGTGAGCCAGCTCCGCACTTCGCCGACACTTCGATATGCCCAATTCGCATACATCCCGTGTTCGTGGATGTGCCAGTAGTCCGGGGGTGCGACAATGCCGCCGTGGGTTTGTGCCGCGCGACAAGCGATTGCGTGTGCTTTGAGCGCATCCAATCCTACAGTGTTTTGGGGGCCGTGGGGTTCGCACAGACCGTAAGTGAAATAGACAGTGGGGCATTCATCAAATGCTGCTTCTAATTCATCAGGGAACATCCGTTCCCAACGTACCTCTTTTCGCATGTGTCCTTCCTTTTGGAACATTATTGGTTATTATGGTGAATTACGAAAATACATTTACATTTCAGTTCTTTTTGTGTAGGAGAGATTTCCGAGTCCCGACGGCTTCTTGCTGATACGTAATGTATAGGTAATTCTGAAATCTACCGTAGTTGCCGGTTTAACCAAGGATATATTTTTTTAAGGATGTGTAAAAATAGATCCTTTTTTCCGTTTAGAGACTATGTTATCAGATTATCGGAACTACTTCAAGCGTAAATTATTTGACAAAAAGAAAAACACCTGATATAATATTAACACTGTTAATTTAGATGACTCTGTAAATCAAAGATGAGGTGATGGGTACTAAAAAACCGTGAACAAGGGAAAAAATCACTGTTTTGATCGGGTTTCTTCTCGGTCGTCCTAAAAAACCATTAAGGAAAAACCTGTCTAATAAGGATAAAAACATGAAATCAATAATTGCTGCTGTGTCAGGGGTCGCAATCGTGGGGCTGTTGTGGATTTTCTTCAAACCGCCCTTCGGTAAGAACATTGTTCACCTGAACACAAATCAACGGGTTGTCGCGCTTACCTACGATGATGGCCCGAGTCCGTCTTATACCGATCCCTTGCTGGATGTCCTCGCCAAACACGATGTTAAAGCCACTTTCTTTATGATCGGGAATCGGGTCAAACAGCATCCTGAAACGGTTCGCCGCGTGATCGCTGAAGGACACCAGATCGGTAACCATTCCTACAGTCACCCTGTACTGGGTTTGCTGCCGCCGTCCCAGGTCCGACGGGAAATTGAACGGACGGATGCCCTGCTTCGGCAAATCGGAGTAAAGGGTGAGATTGTGTTTCGGGCACCTGTGCTAACAAGGTTTCTGCCGGTGGCGTGGGTGCTCGCGAAGCGGGATCGCGCACATGTGAGCTGCAATGTATGGAGTTGGGATTGGATAACACAGAACCCAGACAGAATCACCAAAACGGTGTTGAAGAAGGTAAAGCCGGGTTCCATTATCGTCCTACACGATGGGAAAGGTGTCTATGGGAATGCCAAACGTCTGGGGACCGTCGAGGCAACAGACAGGATCATTACTGCCCTTAAACGGGAGGGATACACGTTTGTGCGGGTATCGGATGTCCGCCGATGAATATGAGGAACATACAATGAAAAAACGAAATCTATTCCAAAGCCTCTTTTTTTCCGCAGCCGAGTTCAGAAAATATTGTCGACTTGGCCTGTTGCCGCTATTGGTGCCCAATGTCTTTCTATCGGGATGCGCAGGGACGCTTGGCGACACTGTTGATTCCATGGTATCTGCCGCCGCGGGGTTTTGACAGGCTCCGTGCCGTTGGATATTGAGTTCTACCGCATGGTGGATGGTCACTACCTTGACGCGCCGAACGCTATCCGCACGGTCAAATTATATCCTGGCGACAAAACAGGTGAACGGTCCACCTTATCGTCTGTGCTGATCGGAGATGTGAACGGCGATAAACGCGCGGATCTATTAGTGCAGCACGCACCCCAAGAACTGCACGTTTTCATGGGTGTGTCAGGGCCTGATGTATTCACCCAGGAGCCTAAAAAAATAGCAGTCGCCACCCCTTTTGATGAGCGACACACTTGGCTGGTAAATTTGAATAGGGACGCTAAGCAGGATGTTTTGATGTATCATCCATCCACCACCGAACCGCATCGGGTGACACTGCTGGTCGCCCGGTAACTTTCCACAATCTGAAGGAGCTTTCTTGTGAAATGCTTACGATGTTTAGGGTGTTTGTCAATTGTGTGGGGCCTTGCGCTTAACGGCTGCGGTGCTAAACATTCTGTGCAGATACCATTTGCGGCAGAGCACCCAATACATCTTCAGGCAAAAGCCGCTGCGGAGTTGGATGCTAAACGCGATACAGAAGTACTGATGTCTTTTGCCACAGGCATGGGTGCAACTTTCGCCGCAGCGATGTGCGGTTTGATGACGGGATTCATCGCCGACTTGACGCTTGGAGATGGGGAGGACGAGCTTTTTTATCTAACGGCTGCGGTAAGTGCTGCGGGTGTCTTCAGTCTGCTATTTCGATATCATATCCGCCCACCGTATCCGCAACCTGAGAGACTGATCGGGAAATCGCCGGAATATGTCGCATTTTACGCCGATGCTTATCAGGAGAGGATGCGAACCTATAAAATGAAGTCAGTTGTTGCGGGCGCGCTTTCCGGTTGTATAATGCTAATAGGGGGAGTCGCTGTGATTGCGTCTCATATAGATGCCGAGCGGTGATAATCGGTTGAAGTGTGAGTGTCCCAACATACTCTGTATATATCCAATAACCGACAACTAATATTCTATATTTAAAGTTCTACAAATCTTTTTGGCACCGGTAAGACGGGGTTGCAATTCAAATGCCATCTTCAAAACGATGCGTGCTTCGGGGAGTCGATCGATTTCCACGTAGAATTCAGCGATTTTTTTGTACATCCATGCGGTTTCACGTTTCGGGAGTTTTAGTGCGCGGATCTTGGTTAGGGAAATGTGATGTGCTTGATCGTATCCATCGGTGCTGAAATGGTAGAGATAGATGAACTTGAGGCGTTCCTTGACCTCTCGGGTGAAGTGTCTGAAACAGGGACGTTTCGCTTCGGCGGACAGGAGGGATTCGTACATCAACATTGCCTGCTTAATTTTTCGGTGCCGCTCGAAAGTGGAGGACGCATCTCCGTTGGAGAATCCGAGGGACTGGTACGCTTCGGCAATGAGGAATTCACAGTCGCGACTTTCTTCGTAGCTAAGGAAATCGTCGATGCGCCACGCTTTGCCTGTTTTCTTTTTAGTATGACACAACTGCTCGTATAAAGAGATACCGGTTTCGTAGTTTTGATGGAGGAGTGCTTCGAGCAGGAGTTCTAACTTGGCATAACTCTGGTTGAGTTTACTGAGTTTTTCGAGGTATGCTTCGCGCGCCTTACGCTGACGTTCAATTGTCTGTAGCTTTTGATCGTAAGCCGATTTCTGTTTTTTATTCCGTAAGGTGTTGTATGCCCTACACACCTCACGAAACATCTGCTCAGCAAAGGCAATCTGTTCCGGATTTTTATCGGGATGGTAGCGTTTTGCGAGTCGCCGAAAGGCGCGTTTTATTTCAGAAGCGGTAGCATTCCGCTTGACCTCTAAGATTTGATAATAGTCTGGAATTCGCATGATAAATACAACGTTTCTGATAGATACGGTATTTATAATTCCATAGATTCCAGAATTTGTCAAGGGAAAAATAAGGGAATTCAGGGGTCTTTCAGTGGCTGTGGGTGTCCTATGTTTTCGGCAGTGTATAGACCCCTCGCCGAATTTTTACAATTTCACCGAGGGCTACAAGGCGCGTAAGTTCTGTGTTTATTGCTTTTGGATGTCCTTGAATCGCATCCGTTAGTTCCCGTGTTTTTTTGTCTCCATCGGCGAGAAACGCGAGGATTTGCTCGCGGAAAGGGACACGTGCGAGTTTCCCACCCCTGAGTCTTCGTAACACTCGGTTCGCCTGTCTTGGGGAGCATCCCAGAATCCGCTCTACCTCTTTTCTGGGGGATTCAGGTGTCAGATTGTCGCGTTCGGTCTCAAAACCTTGGCGTGTCGCTATTACCTCTGAAAGTTTATCTAAGCCACCGGCAACCTCCAAATCTGCCCAGTCAAAAAGGTGCGTTTCAGGTCTGTCGGTAATCTCGGGAATCCGCAAACCCGTAATCAACATAACTTTCTTATTGGTTTCCAAACGGTTCAGCTGAGCGAGTGCTATAATCTCTGTGAATATATGGGCGACCGCTTTTTCACAAACGCTCTGGACGCGTTCGTCTTTGTAACGGTGGGACTCAGGGTCCATTTCATAAGAGAGGGGTTCCTCATCGTTTCCGAACAAGATCCGACTGCGCTCCAAAATGGCGCGTGGTCCTACTTCCGGCAAGCCAACTATCCAGATGACCTCTGCCTCTTGACAAGCCATTTCCAATCCTTCCATCCATCGGAAAGCTGTCAAGAAACGGACGTTCTCATTTTTCGCGATATCCTTTAACTGTAACAGTGAGTAAACATGGGTTATAATTCCATGCTTAATGTTCCGATCCCTTTCAATTTCAGCTTGAATCCGCCAAAAAATGTCCTGTCCTGTTTCAGACACCCCGAGAACGTTCCAAGTGTTGTCGAGTTCTAAGATTGTCTCCCGTGGATAAATACCGGTGCGAACCTGAAAAACACAGTTTCCGGGAACCCAGGCCATCGGTTGGGCGGGAAGGATCTCAACTTCCTCATCCAAGAACGCTCGATGTAGGTGTCTGCCATGGAGAGCCGAGGAGGTGACCAACAGGTGTCTGATGCCCGGATGTAGGACCGGCGGCACCCAAAATTGTAGCACTTCGTCTTCCCATCGCATCGGTGCATCAGCGTCTCGGGTGTAATATGCGAAGAAACCCTTGAGTTGATGCCAAAACGTCCAGTTTGGGTCCCCACAAACCGTTGGAAACGCCTGAATATTTTCAACAGTCGATGCATCCAAGATACCCAACCTGACGGCATCCGCTATTGACATCAGGATTTTTACCTCTTCGTTAGGCACAAAAGCGTCGGGTCGAAAGAAGGGCAACCCTTCTGCCGCCAGTCTCTCCGCAGCCGCAGCGTCTAAAGGAATGTAAGCAGAAATCCCGCCTTCAAACTCGATCGTAAAGCGTGCTAATTCCTCTTCGGTCTCGGCATCAATAGTCCCTCGCTCGACCACTCTCCCCTGTACCTCAACATGGCACATCTGTTGAATGATTTCTGCTTCCAACCATTCAAACGTCTGTGTCACTGTTCGCAGGCGTTTGATGGCGTTGGCATGGGATTTGTCTCTGATTGTTACTGCATTCAGTAGGGCTATGGCGAAATTGCCTAAAGCACTGCCTTGCCAGTTGGCAACCCACGCCTCCAATGTGGTTTTTGATAGATTGCATTCAAGAAACAGTTCAGTCTCTCTCATGGAATTGGTAATACAAAGCCGATGTGTTCCATCGCGCGCTTCGAGAAGTTGTTCCACTGTTTTTGCGTATTGTGGGTCCAAAAACAGTTGGGAATCCTCTAATATTTGTGCTTCGGAAGTTTGTAATGTAGAGAATTGCGATAGATAGCCACGCTCTTGACATGTTGTATAGACGGGGCACTGTGGACAGATAATTTCGTCTGGATTCCCGCCCTTTTTCTCAAGTGCTTCGCACCGCTCAGGATCCACGCAGACGTTTCCACGTTGAAAGGGAGCTGCTATACGCATGGCGATGGGGGTATCTTTCACTTGATCCCAGAGATACATCCGATCCCGCCACCGTGGGACCGATCCCACATTTCGCTTTTCAAGAAGTTGTTCCGCTTCTGCCGCAAGTGCGACGTTTGAGACGTTTAAACAGATTGCCTCATTATTCTGCAGAAACGATTCTACTTCAGGATCTTCCTCTGGAGCTGTATCGGAAATAAATCCAAGAACGCGCACGTTTCTATCGAAAGCATGCTGCACCTGAGTGCTAATTGCTTCATCTGTCTCATGAATCTTTTCTGGAGGTGTCGGCTTCTCTAACACCGGCCGAGGGCGTTTTATTCCCAGTGGACTGAGTGTCCCTTCCCGAACGGCAAGCACCTTATCATCTATCGGCAGCCCCGTCGCGGGGAGCGGCGGCAGGATACCCGTATCCTTCCAAACATCTGTGATGAGCGTTGCCTCCGTAGGCAGCCCCGTATTCGCTGTAGAGGCACATATCCACACGCCACCCTCGCGCTCCCACAATGATACCTCTGTGTTGCCAATCTCCACTCCCTGCCGTCTCCAATAGTGAAATCCATCTTCTTGTCTGGCGTAAGAAAATCCGCGCTTGAAAAACGCCTCTTTGGCGAGATCCAGTTTACCCGATCCGAGAGAGTAGGGTGCTTCGGAAATGTCCTCCTTGTCTTGGACGCTTTGGGAAACAGGTTGGTGAAGTTTCGCGCGAAGGGCATCGAGAGGTGCAAAGAGGAGTTCTTTAGAAATCATAGGTGGATCTAACAGATTTCCGAGTAGGATTTCATAACGCGCATCCCAGCAATTGTATCCTTTCTCACCAACAATCTCAAGATACGCGTCAGGTCGGTGTAGATTCTCTGCTGTCAGGTCCCCTTTATAGACATACAGTTTTGCCTGTTTCGTGTTCGGGTGCAAGTACCCCGGTATCCTGCAAGAAAAGCGGAGTCCCCCAGACTTTGACATCGTCAACAACGGGTTCGCAACAGCATCAATAAGTGATTGAACGCAAAATAGAACGGCGTTAGGTGCGGCACAGATAGCTTCGTAGGTAAAGTCGATGTCGTGCCATGATGCGCCATCGCGTGCGGAGGGGATACCCGTATACACTTGAATCCCCCACGATTTCTGCCATTGTATGATATCCCAGTCTGTCGCCTGTTGGCGTTTCAAGAACCGATTACCCCCAAAACTCCGAGGTGGTCGGTCGGTTCCAGGGGCACGCCCTATCGGCATGAAGGAAATGCCTGCTGCCTCCAAGTCTTGGAGCATTACAGGATATCTATGTGCACAATGGGCTGTGAAATAGTAAGGAAGCCCTTTGTACAACGGAGGCGTTGCGGTCGTCCTCCGTTGCTTAAGTGGCTTCTCATGCCGTTCGTGGCAGCGTACGATCATATCTTGCAAGATATCGGTTGTCATAGACATACCTCCTCACTACAGGGACGGCTCACACACGCTAAAGCGTATGGACCTCTGCATCTCCTCGCCGCTTAGTGCGACAATGATAGTAGGGTTTAAGAAATTAATCAAGATAAAAGCCAAACTTTATTATCAAGTAGCAACTTGGGTTAATATAGAAATAACCTGAAGAAACTTTTTCGCAATTTCCCTGTTTTTTTTAAAAGAACTTTTCTCACAAAAACCGGGTAAAATCCTAAAGTATTATGCCCGCCTCAAGCAAAATCAACAATTTTTTCGGATATAATACCAATTCTAATTGATAATTCCTCTTAAAAGGTTGACTATTTTTCAGCGATGCTCGGTGCGGTTAGAAACCGCACCTACCGGGTGTGGTGTGAGTGGGTTCGGTTAATGCGAGATAAACTTTTAGAAATGGTATAACTTGCTTTTTCCTTGAAAATATCGTATACTTTTAATGGTTATGTTTAGCATGTTTTAGCATAATCTTCGGTGTCAAACCCCCGTCCTTTAGGTCGGGGATGTAGACAC
>JAPPII010000118.1 GCA_028820845.1 Candidatus Poribacteria bacterium | reverse complement strand
TATGGAATTTCAACGAAGAACCTTCTCTTAACTTTGCGAAATTGTGGTCTAAATACGCGTATGCACTTCAGTGGGTTCTCCTTTCTGAAAATTTGTTAATCTATGTACCTTGAGTTTTCCCAAATACTACTTTTAGCATTTTTGTTAAACTTCTGTAATCTATTGTAAATTTTAGTTTTTTTTTGTCAAGTGAATTTAAAGAAATTTGCATGCTTTTTTTCACTTGCTCCATTTTTTCCTGAAGATTTGTATTGAAAGGTATTTTGTTGATAAAAGTGTGAGAAAGTTAGTGGGTTTATGCTAAAATATCTCCTCAGAGTCAAGTTTATAAGTGCACTTCACCAAATATGTAAGGAGGTATTTTATGAAAAAGATCTATCCAAAACGGGTAAATCCGAACTTCATGCTAACACGTTTTGCGGAAATATGTAAGCCGCTTGGTATGAAAAAACCGGTTTTCCGTAACCTCTGCTTCATGTTGCATGCGATGAGTGTTGCGAAAACATTTCGGATGAATGAGATTGCGACGTGCTTGCCGATTGTTGTGGATCGCGAGAAATCGAAGCAGAAAAGGTTGCTGCGTTTCCTTGAAACCCCGTTGTCTACAGAAAAACTTTTTCTATAATTACGATTATCAAACACGTGCTCACGGACTGATGGAACCAGTGCTTTCTTATCTCATTTTTCACGGAACTACATCTTAGAGGGGAGCCATTTTAGCCAACTCCTTTGGAAACTAACTGACTTTCTCACAGACAAACCTGACAAAATCAATGACTATCTACCTTCAAAAAAATGGGGTAAGTGACCGACACAGATGAGTAGGGATTGAAAGGATAGGAATGTGGAGATAGTCCCAAATAGATGGGGATAAGTGTCACGGAAAAGAGGGGCAGATATGAAGGACATCCACCCCTACATTAAGAGCGATATTAAACAGCAGCAGGACCTCTTTCACCTGTACGAATACGGATGGTTTCATCAATGGGCAGTACGAAGATTTTGCCATCGCCGATTTTACCGGTCGAAGCGGCGGTTTGAACGGCTTCAACGACTTTATCAACATTTTCTTCCGCAACAACGATTTCGATTTTTAATTTCGGGACAAATTCGATCGTGTATTCGCTACCGCGGTAGAGTTCGGTGTGACCACGGCTACGCCCGAATCCACGAACTTCGCTGACTGTCATGCCCCGAACACCCACACTGCTGAGTGCCTCTTTGACCTCCTCCAGTTTGAAGGGGCGGATAATACATTCCAGTTTTTTCATGAGATTCTCCTTGCTAAAAGTGAATAGGGTTGTATAGCAATCTCTGCCTTTCAATCAGGGCTTGCAATCTCTGCCCTCAAGGCTTACAGAAACGAGTCTGTAGGGCAAATGCGGGAACCTGCCCTACAGAACGTTCTTTAATAGCCTCGTTCACGCGGTTTAAATATCGTGATAGAGGAAGAATTCATACGGGTGTGGCCGCATGTTTATAGCATCAACCTCATTTTCACGTTTGTAATCAATCCAGACATCCAAGACATCTTGGGTGAACACGTCGCCTTTGAGGAGATATTCGTGGTCGTCTTCCAAGGCATCGAGGGCATCGCCGAGGGAGACCGGCGTGGACTCAATATCCGCGAGTTCTTCCGGCTCGAGGTCATAAAGGTCTTTATCCAATGGATCACCCGGATCGATACGATTCTGTATACCGTCAAGTCCTGCCATCAGTAACGCACTAAAGGCGAGGTAAGGATTACAGGACGGATCCGGTGTGCGGAATTCAATCCGTTTTGAACCCTCACTTGTGGAGTAGACAGGGATACGGACACAAGCACTGCGGTTCCGTTGTGAGTAGGCGATATTGACCGGTGCTTCGTACCCTGGAACTAACCGTTTGTAAGAGTTAGTTGTTGGGGCAATAATTGCGCAAAGCGAAGGCGCATGCCTAAGCAAGCCACCGATGTAATAACGTGCGTCCTGGCTTAAAAGCGAATATCCTTGTGGATCATAGAAGATATTCTTGCCATTTTTCCAGAGACTCTGGTGAACGTGCATACCAGAACCGTTGTCTTGGAAGAGTGGTTTCGGCATAAAAGTCGCAACAAGATTGTTGGCACGCGCTACATTTTTGATAATGTACTTATACAAAGCAATGTTGTCGCCTGTTTTTGTGAGTTCACCATAACGGATATCAATCTCACCTTGTCCTGCGGTTCCGACTTCGTGGTGATGAACTTCCACATCAATACCGGCTTCCATCAACTTCAGGCAGATCTCGGAGCGGAGGTCTTGAAGTGTATCGGAGGGCGGTACCGGGAAATATCCCTCTTTGTAGCGCGGTTTGTAACCGAGGTTTGGATTCTCTTCGCGCCCTGAATTCCAACTTCCCTCAACAGAGTCAACGGCATAGAAACCGGAATGTTGGTTCTGTCCGTAGCGGATGTCGTTGAGGAGGTAGAATTCTGCTTCTGGTCCCCAGTAACTTATATCAGCGATCCCGGTGGATTCGAGGTACGCTTCAGCCTTCTGTGCAATATGCCGCACATCGCGCGTGTAATTCTCCAATGTGATTGGGTCTTTAATGTTACACGTGATACTCAGCGTTGGTACCTTACAGACGGGGTCGATGATCGCAGTCGATGGATCCGGGAAGAGCAACATGTCACTCTCATTAATTGCCTGAAAACCACGGATACTCGAACCGTCGAAACCGCTACCTTCTTCAAAAAGTTCTTCGGTCAACTCATCTGCCATAAGGGAAAAGTGTTGCCACATCCCCGGCAGGTCCATGAATTTGAGGTCAATTATCTTGACGTTGTTTTCTTTTGCAAGTGCAACCACCTCACTTGGTGTCATTCAATATATCCTCCTATTTCGGCGTAACTTGCTGTCGAAACTACCTCAATCTAACAGATAGAGGCGGTAATTTTACGAAACCGCATAGACAAACCGAGGCGCGGTGCCTTGATTCTACTCATGTTGGTTTCGATAGTTCAGAAAATGTCCTTAGATTCGTCAATTAAACGCGTAACGCATACCACTTGACGAGTGTCTTAATAAAGAGGTAAGCAAAATTTATGCCAATCGACGGTGATTGTAAAAGTTACGACCTTAATTGAAGAAACAGGTTAATTTCCTTTTAAAATTGCGAATTACAGCGGATTTTTTGCTGTGAACCACCCGCTGTACCAATATTTTGTCCACATTCCATGTAAAAAGGTGTGGGACGTTGCTAAATTATTAGGCAAAACATTGCCCGTTTTTTGCGCGTGGTTGGGCAAGGGACAGCGCAGAATATCCCAGCCCATCAGATAGGTTCAATGCTAAGCGAATTCGACATCTTTGTCAAATCGACTCGTCTCAGGTCCCTCCTGTCCTGCGTATTTGTTTGCTGGCTTGAGTTGATACGGGACACGTGCTGGTGAAGAGAGCTGCGCGAAGGTGAAAGCGCAGATCCGCATACCGGGATATAATTTCACTGGCATCCGCCCAAGGTTCCCCAACTCCAATGTAGGTGTCCCTATCCAGCCCGGGTCGAAGAGACCGGCAGTGCTATGGACGATAATGCCAAGTCGCGCTAAACTGCTTCTGCCTTCAAGCCGTGCCATGACATCGTCCGCTAATACAAGTTCCTCTTGAGTCGCTGCAAGGACGAGTTCTCCGGGTTGTATCGTGAAGGCATCGCCATCGGAGACATCGACTCTTCGCATTAAGTCAGTGGTATCAATTCCAGCCCGCAGGTCGATGTACGGATGTTTGCTATGTTCAAAAACGCGAAAAGTGTTGCTGAGTTTGAAATCAATAGAGCAGCTCCCGAGTTGCGTTTTCAAATCAGGTGCGGGATTGATTTTGATTTTCCCTTTGTCTATATATTTGAGAATGTCTGTATCTGATAAAAACATTTTTTATTTTTAAAACTTTGTGATTTTACAAAGGACCTCACCGAGCATCGGTAGGGTTTGAACCGCGTTGCTGCTCAGGTAAAAAATTCTCCGGCGCGATGCCGCGGTAGGCATAGTCTAAGAGATTAACAGGATGCATCGCTTGCATCGGTAACTTGTGTTTTTGGATACCGAGTTGAATCTGAAGCAGGCATCCAGGATTTCCGGTTGCGACGATATCTGCGTCGGTTTCTGCGATGTGCGCCATTTTGCGTTCCAGGATTTCTTGTGAGAGTTCAGGTTGTGTGATGTTATAAATGCCCGCGCTACCACAGCACCATTCCGACTCGGTTAATTCAATCAATTCAAGTCCGGGTATCGCTTGGAGGACCTTACGGGGTTGCGTTTGAACGCTTTGTCCGTGAAGGAGATGACACGGTTCATCATAAGTGACCCGTTTCTCAATTTTTCCTGTCGGTGGTACCATCTCAATTTCGGCTAAAAACTCGCTAATATCGCGCATCTTATGACTGAAGCCTTCCGCTTTTTCAGCGTAGGTTCCATCGTTTTCTAAGAGTGCCTCGTATTCCTTCAGGGTCGCCCCACAACCCGCGGAATTGATGATAATCGCATCTAAATTTTCTTCTTCAAAAGCATCAATATTCTGTTTGGCAAGATCAGAAGCGACATCTCGTATGCCGTTGTGCAGATGCAAGGCACCACAACAGGTCTGCTGCCGAGGCGTAACAACTTCGCATCCATTTTTTGATAAAACCCGAATCGTTGCAACATTCGTCTCCGTAAAGACTTGGTTCATGACGCATCCCGGTATGAATCCGACGCGGTATCGGGTTTCACCTTCGGCGGGTGTAACGTCTCGTATCGTATATTTCAATTGGGGTGATGGAATTGTCGGAAGCAGGGATTCCATCTGCCCGAATTGACCCATCAGTTTCAGAATGCCTGTCTTCTGGACGAGCCTCCGGATACCAAGTCGTTGATAGAGCCACATTAATTCAAAGATTAAGTCCAATCGTTCTTTATTCGGCAAAATATGCTTGAAGACCAAGTTCGTCCAAAATCGGTAAGCTGCTGAACGCGGCGCGTTCTGTTCATATATAGCGCGTGCCTCTTCAAGGAGTTCCCCGAAATGAACACCAGAAGGACACGCCGTTTCGCATGCGCGACAATCTAAACACCGATAAATGTATTCCGACCATTCCTCGTTGAGTGGAATAGCGTCTTCGTCTTTGAAGGCACTCCCCATAAGGTAAAGTCTACCTCTTGGTGAATCCGTTTCTAAACCTAATTCCCGATAGGTTGGACAAGTAGGTAGGCAGAGTCCACAGTGTGTACAGGCATCCCACTTTTTCCAGCTGAAGGTGTCTACACCGATAAGTTGTTGTGTGTGTTGATTGGACATATCAAATTTTACGATGTTTGATTATTTATTCCTTGTTTTTTACCGATGTGTCGGGTGACCCCGCACGGAAAACACGCAGATTTGGAGATCTCTTTAACAAGCGTGTGAATAGGAAGAAGCTGCCGATGATGCCGGCACCGAGCAGCCCCAAACATGCAAACGCAAGAATACCGGCAAGGAGGAGGAGGGGTATGTCCAAGATTTTAGAAATCACAGGACTCATCGGCGGGTCAGAAAGCATCCAGACAATGTAAAGAAAAAATAAAACAATCAAGCCAATCGCAGTTAACGTTAGATGGACCGGATTTGCTTTACCTGCAAAGCTGTCCTTAAGGTTTCGGGTACGGGTGCCCTCAATTTTTTCTCCTAACAATTCCTTTTGGTCTTGTGTGAACGTCTTTTTCCGAGAGGATGCCCTTGAAACTAATCGCCTTTTCCTCCGTTGCATTTCTTTGGTGGATCGGTATGGCTTTAGGTTAATGCATTTGAGTTTGTGCATTCGTAACCCCCTCGTTAAGGCTGCCGGAACGATACCCCTGCAAGTCAAGCGTAACATGGGCATATCCAAGCGTTTTAAAATGTTCGTTAATATCACGCCGCACGGCTTTTGAGTGCATCCGCGAGATTTCTTCCGCATCTAACTCAATTCGAGCAAGTTCACCGTGATGTCGGACTCGAAACTGACGAATCCCTAAATCGTAGAGGAATTGTTCAGCCGCATCCACCTGTCTTAGCAATTCACGGGTAATCCGCATACCGTAAGGGAATCGTGAGGAGAGGCAAGCGAACGCCGGTTTATCCCACGTTGGGAGATCCCACACTTTTGAGATCTCACGAATCTCCGCCTTTGTCAAGTTAACATCAATCAAAGGAGCTTGGATACCCATTTTTTTCGCTGCATCCATTCCGGGACGGTGGTCACCCACATCATCTGGGATGGCACCGTAAACGATTGTGCCGACATCGTACTTTTCAGCGATCGGACGGAGTTTATCGAACAGTTCTGTTTTGCAGAAGAAGCACCGATTGGTAGGGTTGCTTGCGTACCCTTCGAGGTCTAATTCGTGTGTATTGACTGTTTCAAAGCGAATTCCAATCTGCTTAGCAATTTCCTGTGCTGCTTTCATTTCCCGGATGGGATAGGAATCAGAGATAGCTGTAACAGCGAGGGCGTTCTCACCCAATGCGTGTTGTGCCGCCTCTGCGAGAAATGTACTGTCAACACCACCGGAAAAGGCGACAATGACCTTCTCATAAGCGTGCAAGCATCCATAGAGTTCTTCGAGTTTCCTTTGTAGGATAGGCTCAAGTTTTTGATTTGACATATTTTTGAGTAGCAAGTTTCGGTGAACACGTTACACCAAAGTAGCTGCCATCCTTCGGACAGGTATAGGAGGTTAAACGGGACGTTCGGCGCGTTGCAGTTTCTGCAATTCGTCACTGAGCAACCGTCGTTTTAATCCGCTGATTCGGTCAATAAAAAGTATGCCGTTGAGATGATCTATTTCATGTTGCAGAACACGCGCCAATAAACCGTCGGCTTCAATATGGACAGATTCGCCGTATGCATTGAGTCCTTCAACAACAATGTTCTCTGGACGTTTCACATCGGCAGTCACATCTGGGATACTAAGGCATCCTTCCTCGGCAACAATTTCTCCGTCGGAACTCAGAATTTCGGGGTTAAACAAAACCAAAGGCTCGTATTCCTCATCGTCCTCTTCGCCGATATTGACAATGATGAGCCGTTTCAGAACACCGACCTGTGTCGCGGCGAGTCCAATACCGTTGCCTGTAGCCTCCAGCGTCATCAACATCTCGTCAGCGAATTGACGCTCTGCATCGGCGATCTCTGCCACCGGTTCTGCTTTTCTGCGAAGGACCGGATCGCCGTAATAGCGTAGTTGCAAAGGGGCTGTTTCACGCAGCACCACACTATCTTCTCCACCTATATCCGAGGTGGCTGTATTCTTAGGCTTTCTTCTACGTTTTGGCATGTATCAGGACGTTCTCCATTTGCAACATATCTTTAGACAAAAACAACTTTTAATAGGTTATCACTTATTGAAGATTCTGTCAAGCAAAAAGTTTTTCTCAAGGTATCGGCATTAGATACAGATAGAAGCCTTCGTCATCAACAATTGAACCGGTAAATTGGGTTAGGAAAGTGAGGTTATGCTGTGCACGCAATTCAGGGTCTAAAGAGCGGTTCATGATAATTAAAAGGTCTTGGGCTGTCTGTGTTCTTAGGATACTTGCCTCCTTAAGGACCTGATCGTCTGGGATATCGACATCGGGCATGCGGACATCGTCCCATCTAACGAAAGAGCCAAACCGGCTGCCGTGTACATAATAAATTTCATCTTTTTCGAGATACCCGACAATCGTGCTCGCAGCATAATCGACTTCCCCTACTATCGTCATGTCTTGCATATCTTCTGCTTTGATATATTCAGCCACCTGTTTTCCATAAGAGAAGACATAGCGGTCCTCGAGTATGACCGTTGTTATCCCTCCAATGAACTGACAGACGAAGATGAAAGTGACAAACGAAGAAAATAGGCGTTGTGACAACGCACTAAGGCTTTTGAATGGGAGGGTTATCTCAGGACAGTCTCTATAAATCCAAGCGATCATAAGAAATGTAATAAACAGAAATCCGTGGTGGCGCATACTACCGTAATACTTTATGTAGAAAAACACTAAAAGTCCAAATGTCGCCATGAGGTATATAAGCAGGGCAGTAGGGCGTTTGAGGAGTAAGAAGATGCTGCAAAGGATAAGAAGGCAACAGAGCGGGATTTGGATGGCCTGGAAGAGGTTATACGTCTCTAATTGGTGTTTGTTCCAGAAATTAAGCGAGAATTCTGGGATAGGTAGAAGCGCGCGGGAAATAAGTTTAATAACGTTGCTGAATTCTGTTGAATCATAAGCGAAACGCCATTCAACAGCAAAACCAGTATCTGCTGGAGGATTCAGTTGCAAAACTGCTGTAATGATACCGATGCCGATAAGGGCGAATCCGATCCAGATTGATTTTTTATCGCCTATCGCCTCAATCTCCTCAGCGAGTGGCTTAGAGAGCCAATTGCGATAGAGGTATTCACAGCAAAGCGCGAATCCTATCGTTATGGTAAGAATTAACGCGTGTACACTCGTATGCGAAAGGAAAAATAATACACAACCGATCCAAATAAAACGTCTGTAACGTTCACTGAAAAGAATACAGAAAACAATTATCAGTAGCAACCCAAGCGCGTAGTTTCGCGCAAGAACAGCGTATTCATAAAGCACAAAATAGCCAAAACAGAAGAGAAATTTTTGGAAGCGATTGAAGGGTGCGTAACGAACAAATAGATAGACCGTGCCAGTTGCAATCAGAAGATGAAACACCTGCATGATGACAGGGGAATGTGTGATACGGGTGAGTGGCATGAGACAGAGGTGCCATATCCCCGGATGTCCTTCATATTTGAGGTGCGCGAAAAGTTCAAAGACCGAGGCACTGTCCCGGGCAAGGAGCCATGCCTGAATCTCGTCACGCCACATCTCATGGTGGCTTGTTGTATAAGCACCTATTGCAAGGAAAAGGAACGCTAAACCGAGTGCGTAGTGTGTTTCCTTTTTACGCATCATTACAGCCGCGATCTTTGAATCGAGGCACCTCTATGCTCTTACTGAATTGCGAGGCTTGAAATAGGCAGCCATAAGCCGCCGGTAGTTTTGGCAATAAATTTCTGGAAAGGCTCGTCTCGTCCGATAACATCTACCTTAATTCTTGCAGTCTTCATCTTCATCATTACATCTATTGAAGAGTAGGCACCGCTTACATACTCATCCGTTACAAAAATGAAATGGACTTCAGCGTCTCTTCGAAATGTTACCTCATCGGCGGCGCGGATAAGTGCGTCCAAACCCCTCTCATCTCCTCGAAATTTGAGTTGACTGAGGACTTTTTTCACCTGCTCGGTTGAGCGGGTTTGCGGAATCACTTCAAAGTCCAATCCAAGGAGACTATAGCCAGTTCCTGCGCGAAAGGCGACGATACCGATAGTGAAATCGATCCCGGCACTCGCAAATTGGTCGGTCATACTATTGAGATGTTCACGCACTGCGTCAACATCGTTTTTCATACTTCCACTACCGTCAATAATGAAGACGATATCGACAAGATTTGTACGCCTGCTGGCGATAATATGCTTGGCGATCCTGTTTAGCGCAAGGTCAGGAAGTGTGAGTCCACCAAGATCCGAGGTAGCCTGCCCGTTGGTTTCTGCTATGAATCCACCGGTGTGTCTACTCGGTTTGCTGCCGCTACCAAAGGTCCCTGAACCTAATCCAATGCCTGTTCCGCTACTACTACCAGATACAGGTTTGGCTTGCAGACCTTTACCGTGGCTGTATGCCGTTGAGTGGGTTGCTGAAAAGGGTTCTGGTGTTTCCAATTCGAGAGGAACATCTTGATGGGATACAGATGTTACCGGCGGTTGAAGCGATGGCGTTTTGACTTCTAAAACTTGTGTTTGTTGCATACTTTCGGGCGTCACCATCGGTTTCAGCGGCATCTGATGGATTCTTTTCATCGGGAGGCGCGGTGTCCTCAAGTGGATTTTGGCGATGTCAAACGCAGTGCCTGTCTCAATGTACCGATCCGGTCTTTGTCGGTACAAGGCTCCAAGCGTCAGAAACAATAAAATATGAAGCCCAATGGAAATAACGAGGGCTTTTGGGATATTTTTGCTAATTACGACTTTCATTTTTGTTCCGTGCGGTCATGCAATTATGCTTCAGTTTTTGCAAAGCCCATGGTAACGGAAATTATTATAGCATTATCTCTGTGGTTATTACAAGCAGAGAACGCATTATTTAGAAAAAAGTTGACGAAAATGTTAAAATTTGGTATGCTATAAGATAGAACCTATGTGGAATCAGAGCGTACAACGTTTCACTTGCTCTCTTACAGTCGGTGTGATAACGTCGGTTTGCTTATGTGTCTTGTGGCAAATTATCAATTGAAGCGGGTTTTTTGGAATATAAGATGTTTTGTTACGATTACCCACGGCCTGCCGTTACCGTTGATATTGTAATCTTCGCCGGTGAGGATCCAGAGCTGCTGTTGATTAGACGTAAGCATCTTCCCTTTGAAGGGTATTGGGCATTGCCGGGCGGTTTTGTTGAGATGGATGAATCGCTTGAGGAAGCCGCACGGCGCGAGTTAGAAGAGGAAACCGATGTTTCGGATGTGACCTTAACCGAGATAGGTGCTTTTGGGGACCCCGCTCGCGATCCGCGCGGGCGTGTAATTACCATCGCCTACGTTGCTGTCCTTGAGAAACGGTTGTTAAAAGTTGAAGCTGGTTCCGATGCAGCCGAAGTGGCGTGGTTTTCAACTACTAATTTACCGGCACTTGCATTTGATCACGCAGAAATAATCCAAAAGGCATTGGAAACAACTAAATGAAACATTATGGTTTAACTTTGAACCTAAAAAACAATCCAGATGTGATTGAAGCATATAAAAAATATCACCGGGATGCGTGGCCAGAAGTAGTTGAGGCTCTGAAGGCAGTCGGTATAACGAAGATGAATATCTATCTTTTAGGTTGCCGTCTATTTATGGCGATGGAAACGGTTGATAACTTTGATATAGAACGGGATTTTCCACGTTATCTTGAAGAGAATCCGAGATGCAAAGCGTGGGATGAATTGATGCGAACTTTCCAGGAACCTGTGGCGGAAGCACAGCCAGACGAATGGTGGGCGTGCATGGAACCTGTCTTTGAATTGTAACGCGAAAGGGATATATTTCTTCGATGGCGGTAACATTTCTATCAGTGGGTCATTTTTGTTATGATGTCTCGCCAAATGGCTATATTCTTGGTGGATCCGCCTCGTATTCGACACTAACTGCACGAAATCTGGGGCATCACGCCCGTGCTATCACGGCTGTAGGTGCGAATTTTGACCGGCAAAACCCGCTATTGGATGGCATAAAAACTGTTTATTGTGAATCGTCTGAAACGACGATTTTTGATAACCAATACGACGAAAAAGGACATAGGCAGCAGTTTATCTTGGGTTCGGCAAGGAAACTAAAAGGAGCCGATGTTCCTGTTGAGTGGCGTACAAGCAATATAGTTTACTTGTGTCCGATTGCCAATGAAGTTTCCGCGGAACTTGTTCACTGTTTTAGCAAGGATACATTGATAGGTGCCACACCGCAGGGTTGGCTCCGGCAGTGGGATGCGAGTGGAAGGGTTGAAGCAAAACGTTGGGCGACAGCTGAGCAAATCTTGCCCTACATTGATGTCTTAATCCTCAGTGATGAGGACATCCGTGCTTATCCAAATGAATTGGAGAGATATATCCAGCTGGCTCCAATCGTTGTGCTGACGCGAGGTGCAAGGGGGGCAACGCTGTTTCAAAACGGCGCGCAACTTGAGTCCACAGCGTATTCCGTAACCGAGATTGATCCTACGGGTGCTGGTGATGTTTTCGCAACCTCCTTTTTGATTGACTATTATCAAAATCGGACTGTCGAGAGGGCACTGAACTTCGCACATTGTGTCGCTTCTTTTGCTGTGGAAGGTATTGGAACATCTTGTATTCCAAAACTCGCCCAAGTGCTGTTGAGGTTAAAGATATAGTAAATAGTTAACCGATAACTATTAAAAGAGAGATTTATGGCGATCCATTACGATTTTATCGCGTACAGCAGTAGGACATCAGCAACCCATTGGATTATTGGGATGAAGGCGATTCAGGGCGAGGTGCCGCTGGATATTGTCATACCTGACGATCAAGTGACCATTGACCCTGACAATCCGGAAGTCGTCGGTGTTTTGACAACAGAGGGATTAGAGCGGGAAAGTGCCGATGGCTTGGAACTTTACCGCTATCTCCGGCGTTTGAATCCAAAGAAAAATGAGGCTTTTAACTACAATGAGGTTGTTATTCGGAATATCCATAGCCGTTTGAACACACTGCGGGTTAACCAAGAACTTCGGGTGCAGATAACCTATACCGAACGGAAAGAACCGTATGCCCGCTTTTCATATCAAATTAAGTTATTAGATGTTTCGGAACAATCAGAGGCGAACCCTTCTGATAGCGAACGCTCTCAAATTACAACACCGTATGCCGAAGGTGGGCATCAGCACCTACCCGAACAGAAAAGTGTTGAGAATCCAAACCAACCGATTTATAGAACGACGAGTACGCTCGAGAAATTAATCGCTTTTACCCAAAAACTCCAAAAAGAATTGGATCAGACCCAAGAACGTCTCGGGGTGGTGATTAACAAAGTTCAGCAATTGGAGGAGGATCGGCAGCAGTTCCGCGAGATACATAACCTCATTGAGGAGATTCTCAACCGAATCAGCCGCTTAGAAGGTTTGGACCCCCGAATTCAGTATCTTGAAGCAGATCGGCAGCAGCTCCAGGATCTTCAGCAAACTTTACGAAAGTTTCTCATAGCATTGAACCAACAGACGAGAGTATCGCTGCAGGAAAATGACGAGATTGCAATGAATGAGTAATACCTGTGAAAAATGCTAACAGGCGATTTTGCCTGTATGCCGGTGAGAAAAGGAGTGTTCGGTATGATGAAATTGGGTACGATGTCCCTAAATGTGAGAAATACTACGGCTACTGCTTTCGCACAATTGGTATATGATCTCGGATTTGATGTGATTGAGTTGCATTCAAGTGCGTTTGAATCGACCGATGCGGACTATCTACGTGGGTTGAAGATGGATCTCATGCGGAAAGGATTACCCTTAGGTTACATCGGTATTAGCAATAACTTCGGCCGTCCTGTTGAGGAGCACCACGAGCAAGTCGCGTTAATCAAGCAGTGGATAGATGTTGCGGCTTTTATGAGCTGCCCATTGGTTAGAGTCTTTGCTGCTTATGTTCCTGACGATTGTGAAGATGAAGAGACGTTGTGGCCACCGATGATTGAAGCCTTCAAGGAGGTCGCTGAATACGGTCATGAGTCGGGGATCCTCGTCGGGTTACAGAATCACAACCATAACAACGTCACGCGGGACGGCGCGGCGGTTTTACGCGCTTTAAATGGGACAGACCATCCCTATTTTACACATATTTTAGATACCGGACAGTATGCGGGTTCTCCGGGCGCGAGTGGACATCGCGGTTCGTCACACCCAGGTTACGACTGTTATGCGAGTATTGAACAAACGGCACCGCATGCGGTGTATGTCCGGACGAAGTTTTATCAGATTGATAGCGGCGTGGAGGAGTGGTTAGATTACCCGCGTATTTTAGACATTTTGCGCGGGGTCGGCTATAACGGATGTCTATCTATTGTCTACGAAGGTGAATCGGATCCGGTTGAATCGATGCGAAAAGCGAGAAGTTATATGGAGTCTATATTGTAACCCTATTACGGCGTAGAGCGAGGGAAAAATGAAAACGCGTGCTGCGGTTATGTATGAACATAATCAACCTGTTATTGTTGAGGAACTTGAATTAGATGAACCGAAGGCGAACGAGGTACTCGTTCGGACCGCGGCGAGTGGTGTCTGCCATTCCGATTTGTCGGTCGTCACTGGGGCTATCTATTACAATGCTGCTGTGGCACTTGGACATGAAGGCGCAGGTGTTATTGAACGCGTTGGCGACGATGTCACTGGGTTTCGTCCAGGTGACCACGTGATCTTATCTTTCGTCAGTTATTGTGGCGGTTGTCGCATGTGCCAGATGGAAAAAGTCTGTCTCTGTGAGAGTTACGATGTCCCGCGCGGTTTTCAATTGGATGGCACCTATCGCCTCTGGAACAGTTCGGGGGATGGTATCCTACAGATGGCGCGGATTGCGACGATGTCTGAATACATGGTTGTCCCTCAGCAAAACCTTGTCAAGATTGACGATCGCTATTCATTGGAGCAGGCAGCACTCGTGGGGTGTGGTGTAACGACAGGTGTCGGCGCTGTGTTGAATACTGCGAAGGTGGAACCCGGAAGTTCTGTGGCGGTTATCGGGACGGGTGGTGTTGGTCTGAACGCCATTCAAGGTGCCGTGCTTGCACGAGCAGAGCGAATTATCGCCGTTGATATTGCCGAGAGGAAACTCGATTTTGCGAAAAGTTTTGGCGCGACGGATGTTGTTGATGCCTCAACGTCCGATCCAGTTGAAGCCGTGCGTGAATTGACGGCGGGTCTCGGTGTAGACTATGCGTTTGAAGTGATTGGGAATCCGAAAACTATCTTGCAAGCCTACAATATGGTCCGGGCGGCTGGTACTGCTGTCATTGTCGGGATGGCACATCATGAATCAGATGTTAGTATTCCGGCGCAACACCTCGTCTCAACGGAGAGACGGTTGATCGGTTCGTTTTATGGTTCGTGTCAGCCGAAAGTGGATATGCCGAAATTGCTTAATCTCTATACGGAAGGCAAATTGAAGTTAGATGAGTTGATTACGCGGCACTATCGGCTTGAGCAGATTAATGAGGCGTTCGCCGACATGGAGGCGGGTGAAAATGCGCGTGGTGTTATTCTTTTTAATTAGCCGTTATAGGTTAGCAGAGCGCCCCGACAGCCAATTACTATGAAATCGGTACATAACGCAGTCCGAGAGCAGTTTAGCCAGCATGCAAACTATTATGCCCAGAGCAGCGCACATGCTGAGGGGGATACCTTAGACATTATCCTCGATTTCGCCGAGCCGCAAGGCACAGAACGGACGCTGGATATTGCGACAGGAACAGGATTCACAGCGTTTAAGCTCGCACCAAAAGTCGCTTCTGTGATTGCCACCGACCTGACACCGGCGATGCTTACGAAGGCAGCTGAACTTGCGGAAGAAAAATCTATAAAAAACATCTCTTTTTCTCTTGCTGCTGCGGAATCTTTGCCTTTTGCCGATGCTTCGTTGGATTTAGTAACCTGCCGAATTGCCCCTCATCATTTCCAAGATGTCCCTGCCTTTTTGAGCGAGGTGCATCGGGTTTTATGCCCGGATGGACGCTTCTGCATGGTGGATTCTGTCGTGCCTGAATCGAAGGAATTGATAGCATGGCAGAATCGGGTGGAGTGGCTCCGAGACAACTCTCATGTGTATGGGTATCCGCCATCTGAGTGGGATGCAATGATTGCGGATGCAGGATTGTCCCTTGAAAAGACAGCACTCGTCCGAAATGCCCAAATGTCGTTTCTGTGGTGGGTGCGTCCAGAGGAAAACCCGCCGGAGGTCGTGCAGGAAATCCGTGATGCGTTCGCCAATCTCTCTCCTGACGAGGCGAAAGAACACTACACAGTTCATCCAGCGGGTGATGATTTCTATTTTTCTTGGCCCATGTATGCGGTTAAGGCGCGTAAGTCCTGATGGTTCTGGAGGTTTATCATACCTCTAAGTGTTCTCGGAATGCGATGAACGTCTCAACGATAGAAGCCGTAAGATTGAGGTGCTTGAGATGGTTGAGGTCTTGGATGGCTTCGAGTATTGGCTTGAGTGCGTTGACATCTGCGTTAGGGAAACGTGCGTTGAGGGTCGCGAGTGTGCTTTCAATGCTCATTTGTCGCGCCCCTTCTTCTCTACCTTCTTCTCTACCTTCTTCTCTGCCTTGCTTGATCCCTTGTGCGATGCCTTGTTGTAGATAGTGTTCAGCCATGGTTTGCATGAGATTTACCTCTTGTTGAGAAAGATTCAAAGTCGTTTGGTGTTCGGAGACGATCCGATCTAAATCGGCACGTTCGTCAACGGAACGTTTGTGGACAACTAATGCGTAAAGATAACAGACTACTTGCACCCACGCGGCACGCTCCGACTCCCTGAGCCCACTGAGATGATCACCTAACGTCTCTAACACTGATACGAATACCGTAGGATCGGGTGTGTCTGCACGCTTGAGGACGGTCATCAACCATCCGAACGGGCTTTCGGTCTTCAGTAAGTTTGCATCGGGTTCGGTCTGGATGCCGAGAAATAACGTCTCGAATCTCGGAACGAACCTAAGCAACGGTTCCGGCACATCCATCAACGTTTCCATTGAAATCACAGATCGCCATTCTGCTTGTCCGGTATAAAACACAACCGGAATGATCGGACGAAATCGCCACTGACTTTTCGGGATACCCTCGGCGACCCACTGCTGCCGTTGCTGGTCCCAGATGTGATACATATAAGCCAACATCCGAAATCCCATTGCGGGGTCTATTGTGGACTGATGTTCAATGAGGATGTAGATCATCACCTCTGTTTCATCGGTATCTCGAAACGGCAAGAGGAAAACCAGATCGGATTCTTGTTCGCGTAGGTTGTCAGCGATAAATGTAGTGTTGACGTGCTGGATTCTGCTGAAGTCGAGCGACTCGACGAGGTCTTCACCGATAATTTCGAGGAGCCCGCGAAGGTTATCTGGGTTGGCTAACAGCCATTTGGCACTCCTATCTGCGAACTGTCCGAGCGCGTCCTTGAAAAAAGTGAGGATTTCTTTGATGTCTACCATATAGGGGTATTATACACTGTTTTGTCGGGAAAATCAACAGAGTTTTTGCCCTGAAGCCCACTGCTGTCTGTGTACCTTGACCGACAAAAACGGACTGGCGGTGTCTACCAGCCCGCTGCTATTTCCAACTATTGAAATAGCTGTCTTCAATCTGAGTTTAACTTTTAGCCGATGCTTTACGACAACATCGCGGTAGATGTTCTATCCAAGCGATAAAAGACTATACCTGCTGGTATGGTACTAACAATTATTGAAACTGCTGCCTTATCCATCCTGTCTTACCTTTTCCAAAAAGCCCTTTACCTCTTCTATTTTAAATACAGGTCTACCTCGGTGAATAACAGCATGGCAATTCGGGCAAACAGGTCGTAAGTCTGCAATCGGATTTACCTGATAATTTTCTTTAATTTCGCTCAACGGTTTAAGATGATGAACATGAATCAGCCCCTCGGCTTCGGGACCATAGATTTCTGACATATCTTTTTGACATACTGCACAACGTGTGCCATAGTGCTGCAAGCACTTATCACGAGCAGTCTGATCGCGCTCATAAGTATTTACTGAAATTTGTCTACGCGCGCCTTCGTAGAAACCCTCGGTTTCACTAATTTCCTCCGGCAACAAGGTATCCACTCCATTACCGTATCCTTCGGGCCTGCCGCTACTACCGCTAGTTTTCTTGTGAGATGTCTCCTCTTGAGAACTATCTCGTGAACTTGGAGCATTCACACTTGGGCGCGAAGAAGGGTGAGGTGTTGATTTATTTCCTACTGAATCAGTATGTCCATCGCCTTCGGGTGTTTCACTATCCTTCGTAGTCAAACTACTGTTATCTTCACCAATACCGGTCACAGGCTCAGACGGTATTGAGGAAGTATCAACTGGGGTTTCATCATCAAGAGCATTCTCGTCCTGAATAGGTTGTTCTGGAGTCTCCTTCTCTTTTTGTTCATAGGTTTCTTGTTCAGCTATCCACTCCTCAACTTTTGCGCGTAGTTCGGGGTATTGGCTGATTTTACTTATCACCTTTGCTGGAACACCAGCTTTCTCTGCAAGTTCAGCCACCTCATCCTTTTTCATACCGAGTTGGTCTGCCAATCGTTCATCACGTTGAAATGATTCTGGGAGTTCTGCAAGGGTAATTTCACTTGGCTTGTGCATATTTCCATCAATGTCAGGCAGCCATGCCTTGGTAACTAATAAATCGCCAAAAGAATGAGATCGTACTTTCTTAAAGTCAGGATTAGTGTAATCCTGCCTCCTTGATTTCTCTACGACCCCCTTAATATAGTTAACATTGCGAATAGCGATATGATTCCATATAAAAGCACTTTTTTCACGTGTAGGAGAGTCGAGTGCAGGGGCCAGTCCATCAACCTGTACGTTAGGATCAAAACCATCAAGTCCTCTCTGGTGCCTACCATGAGACCTCTCAACAACAACATAGCCTTGCCAATTTTTTTCTGCTCTTTTAACCCGAACATCACTCACAATACCCAAATCTATAAACAACGCACGGGCAGCACTTGGATACTTATCAAGATCAACAAAAGCACCAGTATCTGGTTTGGCGAAATACTCCCATAAATCAGTAATAGGATCCTTGAAAATTCCAATCCAAAGCATTAAACTGTCCCGTTCAAAATACGTGCGTAAGTCTTTGGTTCCGAAATAGAGTAGACCCGGTTTAAGATAAATTGGAAAGTCTGCATTTGGATTCTCCACAAGGATAAAATACGTTGCTTTTAATTTGGTTTTAAGTTGTATTTTCCTAGATTGTTTGCAGGTGTTATACGCGCGGGTAATTTTTTTGAAATCATTCATGTGCTCCTTAATAGAAACTCTCGGTGGATTCCCTTCGTATTTTGGAAGTATAGTTTCAATTACTTCGTCAACAATATCCCATTGAGGAATTTTCAACTTCTGCAAAAACTCACGAACCTTTTTAGTGACAGCCACAGCGGAATAAGTTCCGAGAGGGTTTTTACTCCAGAAAGTGTCTCCGACTCCAAAACAGAGTTGATCTGGTTTGAGATAGATCAGATTGCTTGCACGTGAGTCCTTTGTAAGAATAAACGGGACTGTCATCAACTCTTCCGATAGCTGTTGTTTCTTCTTTTCGGAATCATCTGTCCTATAAGCCTTCACTATTTTGGTAAAATCTCTGTTGAACTCTACTCTTGGAATCGCGCTTGTACTATTGCGATACTTTGGAAGAATATAATCAAGAACTTCAGCGACAATATTCCATTCAGAAACGCCAATCTTGTCAAGGAACATACGTGCCTTTTCCTGTTGAGATTTATTCTTACCATAGGAATAGACTCCTTTAGCAACGAAGTGGAAACCGTTTTTCTGTGTTCCGTCTTTTGGCGGATCAAAATTCATATCATCGTTGGAAAAGCGACATTCACTGCCAACTCTGTAGGTTTTATTGTTACAACGAACAATGCAAAGTTTGGATAATTGGTACTTGCGTTCCTGAACGCCCGAATCTGACTGGGCAGATGATAGAAAATCGCCAAGGAACGCATATAGTTTTTGATGCCACGCATTCGATTTGTTGTTTAACCACTTTGTTATATCTTCAAAGGTCTCCAGTGCTTTTACCAAATCTTTAACAGTCCACTCGGAAATATCCAACCTGGATAAAAAATTATCGTCTTGTTGGTTCCTTTGTTGCGGGTTCGCGATCCACAACGGCTGAGAACAACATTTACTTAGGAGGATCGCTAAATCTTTATGGTCGATCAGATCAGATAATTTTTTTTGACCCCGATAGCACTCCGACGCTGGAGCATGTCCCCCCTGTTTCATCGGGGTTAGTTTCGTCTGATTAAATTCTTCAATTAGTCGTTCACGGATAGGACCACAAAGAGAAGATAGATTATCTTTGCCATTAGGCAAAGTTGCCAAAAATCTCACATCTAACAATCCTTGGTCGCGGATAGAATGCATTGATTCAGCAACTAAATCTGCAATGCGATCTCGCAATTCGTCGTTAGCCAGACACTCTCGAACACTATCACGCGCAACGGTCGAAGCAAACGGGGCATGTATGTGAAATCGTAGATTGCAAGGTTCCTTTACTGCCGGGAAATAGATACAGACTTGGCCAGGATTTAGTGGTAGGATTTTCCATTTCCCACTTTTAGATGTATCCATACCAAAAGCAATCGCAATTTGACAGCATTTAGGTTTATCGTTTTCGTCCTGAACATTAACATTTTTCGTAAATCGGAGATAGTGTGTAGATTTGGGTAATTTACTTTCTGGATGCTTGACAGAAATCTCAATTCGGTTTCCATCATCAGCATTTTCTTTCCGCTTCAGAGATCCCTTCTTTGAATTAGATAAATTGTAATTTATCTGATGGATGTTGTTCAGAAACAGTAATGTATTTTCGTTTAGTTCTCGGAGATTCTTTTCTATTTCAGCTGATGCTTTTTCGGGTGGTTTTTCGGGATTGTCAAAAGGGAAGACAAAGCGAGTTCTTCGCGCACCGAGTGCTCCTGGGGACAGGCCTTCCGTATCGGGAACAACCATATCGCGAATGCGGAAATGGAATTCTCCGGACTCAATCTCTGGTGTGTTGGTGTAGGCAAATACAGCCTTGAAGCCGATACCAAATTTACCGATGTTAGTAGGATCGTCTGCCTTAGTACTCGTACCAATACTGGTTATAGACTTCACATCGTCTATATCAAACAGTTCGTTCCCATTATGTTCAAATTTCAGTCTATCAGTATTCAGAACAAAGTGAACCTTTGATGCACCCGCATCCTCAGCATTCTGGAGAAGTTCATAAATAAAGTGGGCATTGTCTGGGTACAAATCAGTAAGCAAACGTTTGAAGCCTTCAAACCATTCGTTGTCAATAAGTGCTTGGAGTCCATTTTTACGCATTTCAGATAATTGATTAATCGTCATTATCGTCTACCCTTTTCATGAAATATCCTGATTTGTCTCGGACATTGATTTCATATCGCGCTAAGGTCTCTTACTAAACCGAATACTCGTTTTTAGTTCACTAAGTTGCAAAAAACTTCTAATATGACACCTTTACACCGGTTCAATGGAGAAAAATTACAGATAACTTTATGGAAACTGCTGCCGAACGCCTACTTAAATAGGTGGGATGAGGCTTTGAACAGGAGTGCTTAAAGTTCAAGCCCTCACCCCCTACATTAACAATAGAATGCAATATTCCTAATGAAAAGTCAAGAATGGGTGTGTCAGGTTTTTGGCACGGAAGCGATCCAAATCGTCCTCTCATCCTGAAAATCCTAAAATCCTGCAAGTACTGATTCAGACATACCTCATTCCTGCTCCTCACGCCATTTCGCAAAATCTGCCTCAATCTCTTCAGACCATTTCCGATCTATTTCACCTGGGGTATAGACACCTTCACGCAACCGTTGATGTCCAAACCGGTCTCGGAGAGCCACCTCTTCGCCGCGTTCAACGACTTGTTGCGCGAAATGTGGCGGAATAAAAATAATCCCGCCGCGCCTCCCTAAAACTACGTCACCCGGTAAAACCGTCGCCTCCGCAATACGAATCGGGATATTAATACCGGTCAGTGTGACGTTTGCGATACCTGTCGGATCTACACCGCGCACAAACGTCGCAAAATCAGGTAACTCATAAATGCCGTCCAGGTCGCGGATACCGCCGTCAATGACCATCCCCGTTCCTGTTTTCGCAAAGATGGAATTGCCGAGGTTGTCACCCGCAAAGGTGCCGTCCTTGACCTTACCAAAAAGGTCAACGACAATGACATCATCGCGGACGAGTGTATCAATAACCCACGAGTTTTGCCCACCGACGCATCCATCTTTTTCGCCTTGTGCAGAGATAGCGTCGTTAAAGTCAGGTCGAATCGGCACAAAAGCACACGTCACCGCTCTACCCACCAGAATTCGGTCTGGATGGAGATTCATCCAATCGCCAGCGAATTGGAATTTATAGTTATTGCCATTCAGAACACCCCACGCCTGTTCGATGCTAATCGCTTTCATGCGTTGGAGAATATCATCGGGAACGCGCGGTCGTCCATCAGGGAACCGATCGCCTTCCCATAGGTGTGTCATCGCGAGGATGCTCTCTTTATCAATAAGTCTCATGTTGAGTCTCTTTCTAACAGAGGATGTATTTACCTACAGCCCTGCGTTTTTCCAGACCTGATCCAACGATTCCGCTGTGGCTTTCGCTGCGTCTGCGGGTTCCATGTTGTTTACCTTTTGACTGAACGGTTCAGGGGTCACGGGTCCTTCATAACCGATTTCCGTCAGAATTTGCATCAATTCAGTCAGTGGGATTACACCAGTTTCAGCGGGAAGGCACCTGATGTTGTCGATCTGATCGTACGGGTCAATGCCAGCTGGAGCGTCATTGATGTGGACGTAAACGACATCTGATACAGAGAGTTTGCGCACATCGTCTATAGCCGAACGACAGGTGTACCAGTGCCATGTATCAAATAGGAGTCCGACGTTCCCTGTGCCAACAGCAGCGGCGAGTCCTAACATCGCATCCATTGAATAAGCAAAAAGATACTTGGAACCTGCGCGGCTCGTTGCCGGTCCAATGAACTCAAGCCCGATTGAGTGTCCGTGTTCTTTGAGAATCTCAGCGATAGGTCGAAGGCGTTTAACAGAAAAATCCCAGTTTTCCTGAAAGGTCATGTCATTTGAAGCGGGTCCGACGACAGTGGTCGTCCGATAACAACCGAGTTCCGCGGCGAGTGCTGCACGTTCGGGAAGTTGTGCTAAACCGGTATCATAGTCAGCATCGGGACCCCGCCAATTGACCCCGAATCCCCAGCCACCCATAGCAATACCAGCTTCTGCCCAAAGGTCTTTGACGTATTGAACCGAATGTTCTTGCGCGAGTTGGTTGGCTTCATCAATGTTTAGGTCGAGACCTTCAAAACCGGCATTTTTCGCTAATGCCAAGCCTTCTGTCATGTTTGCCCGGATGCCGATTGCACCGGTGCTCAGGTTCTTAAACATAAATAATTTTTCCTTTTCCTATGTAGATTCCATTTGCCACAAACTAACAGTTTGTGCTACATTCAGTTAATTTTTCGCCGCGTAAAACCTTCGCCGCAACAGCCCACGGATAGTCATTGTCCTCGGCTTTTGCGTTGCGATATGTAGGTATCCAGACCCAACGTTCTTCGCCAGATTGGTTCGGATGACTGGCATGCAGCGTCAAGTCGTGGAAAAAGACGGCACCACCTGCTTCAATTTCCGCTGTAACGGCAAGGTCTTCATCAACGACTCCGGGGCGGAGTCGGTTTCCGAACCCATGTCCATCGCTGGCATCGCCATCATGGACAATAGCAGATTTGTGCGAACCCGGGAAGAGTTTGAGACATCCGTTTTCAACAGTCGCATCGTCAAGAGCCACCCAGATTGAGACTTTATGTGCGCCGTGCCAATAGTGCCAATCTTGGTGCCAAGGGCTTGCGAAGGTCATTGCTTCGCTCTTGAAAACTACCTTGTCGCTCAGAAATTCGATATCCGGTGCGAGAATCCCTTCCAAAATATCGAGTAGCCGCGCATCACCAACTGCTGTTTGAAAGACCGGACTCCGCACAGCCAGACCGACATAAACGCCGTGTCCAGCGACTGTGCCTGTTTCTGCTTTAACGGATTCCAGAATGTCGATGCATTCTAATTTAAGCCGTTGGACTTCGCTGCGTGTGAACAGGTTCGGTGCGATAGCGAAACCATCTCTTGCGAAATCGTTGCGAAGTGTTGCTATGTCAAAAGTCATTTTTTAAGCCTCAGATGCGTCGATTTGAACTTCACGTCCTGATTCAGCACTTTTGAGCAAACCTTCCATCATTTGCTGAACAATCAAGCCGTGGCGAAGTGGTGCCTTGCACTTTACGTCGTCTAAGATACACGTAATGAAGTGATCTGCGATGGCATCCCACGATTTCTGATATTTACCGGGTGGTAGGCTAACATTTATGTCCTCAGATGTGCCGGATGCGTCTGTCCGAAAAAGTCGCAATGGCTTTAGGGTCGCGCCTGCATCCGTTCCGAATAATTCAATTTGGAACTCGTCGGGTTGGTGTGATGCCCAGAAACTTTCAACCTGTAAGCCAAGTCCATTTTCAAAGGTGATGAAACCCCCGGCGTAGTCGTCCGCCTCATACTGTTCGTAGGTCTCTTTTGGGGGTTGACTGCGGTTCCAATAGCCTCGCCCGCGCGGCCCGAACTTCGCACCAGCAGCACCGAGTACGGCGATCGGTTTCGGCAGTCCGAGAATCCACCACGCTGCGTCAAGGACGTGGACACCCATATCCCGGAACGCACCGCCACCCTTTTTAATGAAGCCAAGGTTCCATGCCGGGATACCATTACGACGAACACTCCGGGCCCGAGCGTAATAGAGTTCGCCAAAATAGTCGTCGCGTGCAAGGTTGCCGAGATATTGGCTGTCATTCCCAAAACGCGTGGAAAGCGACATCATATTAACGACACCTGCTGCCTCTGCTTCTGTGACCAGTTGTTGCGCTGCTTCTTCGGAATCAGCGAGAGGTTTCGTTACCATGACGTGTTTGCCATTCCGCACTGCCTCTAATGCTATCGGGACATGCCACTGGTTCGGTGTTCCAACAAACACCGCGTCGATGTCACTATCTTGGCACATCTCTTTATAATCTGTGTAGAATTTAACTTTGTCCGGTAGGTCTTTGGCGAAATCTTTCATCCGATCTTCTAAGAGGTCGCAGAGCGCGACGACGTTGCCTCTCGGATTGCTGGCGAGTGCAGCTCCATTGGGTCTGCCGATACCCATACCGACAACTGCTATGCGTACTGATTTTTCTTCTGATGTCATAAAATGTGTCTCCTGATGTAACGGTTCGCGTATCGCGTATCGCGGTTCGCGAAGAGGGCTGACGGCTAATTAATACGGACGACCCCGTTGGTTCAAGGGAGGACTCACCTCGTTTTTGACAGACTTAATAGTCCTGAGATATGCCCAAATTGCCTTGAGATCCTCATCGTTCATCTGACCGTAATGTTTGGTTGGCATCGGTGGGAAGATCTGACGATTGTTCATATCGCCTTGATGGTGTCCTGTCCGCATTGCTCCGATGAACATTTCCTCTGTCCATTCACCCAATCCAGTCTCGTTGTCAGGTGTCAGATTTGAGGCAAAACTTGTTCCGAACGGACCGGAGAACGCGCTCATTTGAGGTGATGTAAGGATAAAAATACCTTGTTGCATCATGCTGAAATTGTAGCGTGGATAAGGCGCATTCGCAGGGTGTCCGGCAAGATACATATCCATATTATATTCGGCTCCCGCACGGGGTGTGTGGCAGTGTCCACACGCGCCCACTCCATCCACGAGATATTTTCCACGCTGCACCATATCACTCTGGCTTTCGACTGAGTTGATGTTCAGCGCAATAACGGCACCTACAAGGAACACCGCTGTGCAGAAGATTAAGAAATTTCGAGGCATTCAATAAGTTCTCCTTTAGGTTCAAGTTGTGTGCAAATCTCGCTACAATTTAGCACATCTTGTAAGTAGCTGCAATAAAAATATGAGAAGCTGCGATTGGAAAATTGCCATGCGTTTTTGGCGTTTAGAAACTATACGATAACTTGGCATAGTAAAATCCGCCATTGAAACCAAAAGGCGCAGCCCTGCGATCATACGTGAAGACCCCCGGCGAATCCGCAATGACCGTGCCTGTACTATCTACTAAAGTGCCGCCGCGTGCTTGACCAACCTCGTTCAGGTCAGGTAACTGATTAAGGAAATTATTTATCCCCACTGTCAACACCAAAGCGTCATTGAGTTGATATGCCCCTTGGATGTCAGTGAGCCATTTTCCGCTGTAGGTTTGTCGCTGGGCACTTTCTCCACTGCCTTCTTGAACGGTGTAGCTTCCGAAGTAGCGTAAAGCAGATCCAATCTTAACAGCACCGATGATATAATCCGCAGTAAAATTGATGCGTGTGTTCGGTTGCCATTCCTCGATGATAGAACGTTCACGTTCAGGAAAGAGAATCTCCTCAAAACCGATTAGAATAGGTCCAGGGGCTTGCACATCACCGATGACTTCAGTATCCGTCCAAGTCGCTGCGACCTTGAGATTCAAGAGAGATTCGTTGTCAAAGGCGTGTAGGTAGCCCGCAGCGACATCAACACCGCGCGTGCGGGTTTGTGCCACGTTCGTGAAAACTTGTGCTTGATTTGCTCCCGCTTGTGCTAAGGCAGGAACAGCATCAGCCGTGAAACTACCGCTAAGAACAATCCGGTCGTCAATATCAATCTGGAATGCATCAAGCGTCAACCATAGATTCCGAATTGGTTTAGCGACAATACCACCCGATACATTGATTGAGGCTTCTTCTTTAAGCACTGGAATATTGAGGGCACGCGCCTCATCACTATCATTGCGAAATGTCCCTACCTCAAAAGGTAGAAGTTCCGTTGTGTCCCCATCGCCATCGGCATTGTTATTGTCTGCCTTGAATTGTGTGCTGATATTGTTGAAATAGAGTTGGTGAAGTAAAGGTGCGCGAAAGCCTGTACTGCCAGCAGCACGAAATGCAATCTGCTCCGTCAGATCGTAGCGAGCAGTCGCTTTTCCTGTGACAGTGGCACCAAAATCACTATACTGTTCACCGCGCACAGCTGCACCAACGAGCAGTCCGGTTCCGGGTTGCCCACTGAGATAGGATTCAAAATCTACATAGCCAGCCACGTTAGTTCTGCTTTCATCAACTTCGTTGTCAGGTCGAAATCCGGGGAAGACCTGGATACCACCCGCGGCACCCGGCGCGCCGAGTCCTGCGTTAATCCATGAAAGGGGTTCACCTGCGTGGATACTGTAGCCTTCTCTACGAAATTCGATCCCACCGGCGAGGTTAACTAAAGAGGATTGGTACTGCAACGGGTAGGTAAGGTCCAGGTTGAATGCTGTTTGCGTAAGTCCGAATCCACCAGCATCTGCGGCGGTTGGGCTGCTGGCACCATAGGAAGCGTTCAAAGAATTAGAAACGAAAAAGTCAAATGTATTCAACCCGTGATTAACGCTGACATCGACATTTAAATCTGTCACTTCATGGGTCCATCCTAACCCTAAAGCGAGCGACGTATCGCCAATATCGGTGTTAATTTCCGGTAAAAACCCGTCGGGATAGATTTCGGTCACCGTCCGTTCTATTTGGTTGGCTCTGCGATAAAACCCGGCACTGTTATTTTGGCGCGTGGAATAGCTGCCAAATGCATATAATTCTAATCCTTCTGTCAGCGGTAAGCCAAAGTTGTAAACCCCAACTTTTTGTGAGGCATCAGAATCCCCGACCCGGAAATTTTTTCGATTAAAATGATATTCGCGTGGATCAAACCAGACGGGTTTTTCACCAGTTACGTTTCCATTTGCGTCTTTTACCTCAAGCGTTGCGTCGGGGGGTCTGCCTTGATCTACGTCTATCCAATCGTATTGTCGCGTTCCGGTGAGTCCGGCGCGGTTTGTGCGGTACCGGTCCCGCCATTCGACTGTTAGGTTCAGAAAACCGGAGTCACCGACTTCCATGCCGTAGTTCCCATTTCCAATCCACGTGTCCCCGTCATCTTCGTAGGTTTCCCCCCAATAGATGTTCGCGTCCCCAGTATTGACATCCTCTTTTAAGACAATGTTGATAACACCGGCGATCGCATCGGATCCGTACTGTGCAGCTGCACCATCACGAAGCACTTCAATCCGTTCAATAGCAGCAGCAGGAATAGCGTTGAAGTCGGTTCCAGCGGTCCCCCGACCGACGGAGCTATTTACGTGGAGCAAAGCACTTTTGTGCCGACGTTTGCCATTGACTAATACCAACACTTGATCGGGTCCCAAACCGCGCAGCGTCGCAGGTCTCAATGCGTCAGTCCCGTCGCTGATTGTTGAACTTGGAAAGTTGAAAGAAGGAACCAGCATCTGCAGAACGCGCCCCGTTTCAGATTGTCCTGTAAGGCTGAGCTGCTCTCTGTTGACAACCTCTATTGGAACAGGTGCTTGCAATGCTCTCCTCCCTATGCTGCGGGTCCCTACGACCACAACGGATTCAATGGTTTGGATGGGAGCAAGTGTTACTGTAGCTTCGGTTTGGTCAGCAGTGATATTAATCCGTTTGCTCGAAAATCCAATCGCTATTACGGTTAGCGATTGGGCATTTATTACGTCACTAAACGCGGCAGTTCCGGATTCGTCAGTGGTCTGTTCCTGATCGCCTATCTGTATTTTTGCTTCAGGGATAGCATTTCCGTTCTGATCTTGGACGAGCACCTCGAATGTTTCGGCACTGGTTGTTGGTATTACTGATACGATGCCGAATAAAATGGCAACGAGACTCCAGAAATACCGTTTGTTGTCTGAAATTGACATAAGGTTCCTTTTTGTATCTGGTCGTATAAAGAATATGGTGCGGAAATATGAAGTTTCCAAATAGGTTTTGGCTTACAATATACTTTAATTATCTATTATTTTTTTTATAAAATGCAAATTAAAATGACTGGATATAGAATATTTAGTTTTTTCACCACAAAGTCTGCTTTTGTGCTAAAATGATTGGAACTGTAATGATTTTTGAGTAGCGTTTGATTGTTACCCGTTGATGATATACGTCGGAATGACTTTTTCCACTGCCAAAAACGAAAAAACCGAGTTGTTGTAAAGCATGCACGGCTTGATGATGAACTATCCATTGACGCTCGCGCAGATTTTAGAGCATGCGCACCGAATTCATGGTGATAAGTGTGTCCAAACGTTGCTGCCTAATTCCGATGTGCATCGTTATACCTATACTGCGCTATATGAACGTGTGAAACGGCTCGCAAACGCCATCACGGAATTAGGGGTTCAGCGCGGCGATAGGGTTGCGACTTATGCTTCTAATACCTATCAACACCTGGAACTCTACTATGCCATTCCGTGTATCGGTGCTGTACTCCACCCACTCAACCTTCGCCTCTCCGCTGCACAGTTAGCCAAGATTGTTCACGAAGCCGAGGACAAACTCATCTTTGTCGAAGGGGCATTTGCTGAACGATTTGAAGAACTTCGGGATAGGATTACTTGTAAACGTGTTGTCCATTTCGATCTAATGTCTACGAATACTGGCGCGCTTTATGAAAAGCTGCTCCGTGAAGCTGAAGAGGCATATACTTATGACATCCGGGATGAGAACTGGGCAATGGGGCTCTGCTACACCAGTGGGACGCAAGGAGAGCCTCGTGGTGTTCTTTACACACATCGTTCTATGTTTCTCCACACTTTGGCGGTCAATCAAGCTGATGTCTTCGGATTAACGGAGATGGATGTCGTGCTGCCGCTTGTGCCGATGTTCCATGCTATGGCATGGGGTTTGCCTTACGCTTGTATGTTCGCTGGTGCTGATATGGTATTGCCGGGACCGAAACCTACATGCCTTGCAGATGTTATTGCTGAAAACGGGGTTACTGTCGCTGCAGGGGTGCCGACGGTTTGGGCAGCGGCTTACCCGGAATTACGGAAAAGGCGACAGGAACTTTCGTCGTTTCGGCGATTGATAGTCGGTGGCGAAGCGATGTCACCTACACTCATTGAAGCTTATGAAGCCGATCTCGGTGTTGAGGTGTGCCATGCGTGGGGAATGACTGAAATGTCTCCGACTGGGACGTTCTCGAAATTGCGCAGCGCACATCAAGGACTTTCAGACGTTGAAAAGTGGCGCGTTAAGGCAAAACAGGGAAGACCCGTACCGGGCGTTGAACTTCGGCTCACGTCTGGAACACCTACCCATTTCACTGAACTCCCTTGGGATGGTGAGACGGTTGGGGAGGTTCAGGTACGGAGTCCGTGGACAGCGAGTCGCTACTATAAGAGTGAACCGACAAGGGAATATTTCACTGCCGATGGGTGGTTGCGGACAGGTGATCTTGCGACGATTGACCCTGAAGGGTATATGCAAATTGTGGACCGCGCGAAGGCGTTGATTCGTAGCGGTGGAGAGTCTATTTCGAGTATTGCCTTAGAGACAGTGCTATTGCGACATCCACAGGTACTTGAGGCGGCGGTAGTTGGTGTTCCTGATGAAAAATGGGGGGAACGTCCAATCGCTGTTGTTGTCCTCACACCGATAGGTGCGGTTTCTAACCGCACCGATACCCTTAAACCGGTAGGTGTGGTTTCTAACCGCACCGATACCCTTAAACCGGTAGGTGCGGTTTCTAACCGCACCGATACGGACCTCGCGGGTGCCCTCATACAACATCTCACCTCAGAATTCCCTAAGTTCTGGATTCCTGACCAATTTGTTTTTATTGATGAAATCCCGAAAACAAGCGTTGGAAAGTCCGATAAACGTGCCCTTTTGGAGCGGCTTGCAAGCCAAAACTTGCTTGAAGAAAGGGAAATGTTTCTATCCAATGGTAAATGGGTAGCCAAAGATTCCGACACCTCGGAACCGAAAGGAGACATCTCATGAAAATGAAAGCTGCTATCTACACAGGCATTGAACAGATTGCGATTCGAGAGGTTGAGCGAAACGAACCGCCTCCAGGCTTTGTGCTCGTTGACACGAAGCAGACCGGTATCTGTGGAAGCGATCTGCACAGTTATTTCGGGCATTGGGGACAGTCCCATGAATACGCTGCAGGACATGAGACGTGTGGTGTTGTCACAGCTCTCGGTGCAGGTGTAACAAAGTTTGAGATTGGGGACAAGGTGGCTGTGGAATGTTTCTCGCACTGTGGGACGTGTAGGTATTGTGAGACGGGGCAGTACAATCTCTGTTTCAATAGGGGCGGCATCTCTCCGAGTATGCACGGTGGATTCGCTGAATACACTTCGACGCACCAGTCGGGGTTATTCAAATTACCGAAGGACATGACGTTTGAGCAGGGAGCACTCGTCGAACCGTTGGCTGTTTCACACCGTGCTGTGGCGCGGACAGGTGCCAATTTCAGAGACACAGTGGCGATTATCGGCGGTGGTACTATCGGTCAATTCGCTTTGGCGGATGCCGTTGCAGCGGGCGTTAAGGAGACACTCATCACTGTTAAGTACGAACAACAGGCAGAATTGGCAAAGCAACTTGGGGCGGATCATGTCGTCAATATTAGTGACATCAATGTCTCGGAATACGTCAAGGATGTCACGAACGGTATCGGTTTTGATGCTGTGATCGAAACGGTGGGTGGTGCGGAGAACTTCAATGCCGCTATGACTATCGTTCGGAAGCAGGGTGCCGTTGTCCTTGTCGCCGGATATTACAAACCCCTTGAGGTAGATCTCTCCCGTGTCGTCTGGTCGGAAGCCTTCGTCACAGGTTCTAACTGCTACGGTTATAGCGGTATGGAAACCGACTTTGAAGCGGCGATTGAGTTGATAGATTCCGGCAGGGTCGATGCCACAAAACTCGTGACGCACTATTATCCGCTTGAGGAGATTAGCGAAGCGTTTCGCGTGTCCGCTGATAAGACATCTGGAGCCGTTAAGGTGCATGTCTGTCAGGAGTAGCGTCCTCAGCGAAATAGCAGGCAGCGATAAAAAAGGATTTTTTACACAATGCAAAATGGGAACCACACGTTAAGCAACAAAGAAAGGGAACAATTTTGGCGGCACGGTTATCTCGGTCCTTACAAACTCTGTAGTTCGGAAGAGATGTTCAAGATGCACTCGGAAATCGAGAAGATCCTTGAGACCGCGCCGCCGGATCACCAACAGTTTGGGCATAACCGCCACCTTGATTCCCCGCTAATTCACAATCTTGCCACGCATCCGTCTATCGTCAAACGAATGGTGTCTCTCTACGGTCCCGATCTCCTGCTCTGGCGGACGAACTTTTTCATTAAGGAGCCGGGGGCGAAGGAGATTCCGTGGCATCAAGATTTCAACTACTGGCCCCTTGAACCGCCGATTATTATTTCGGCGTGGATTGCTGTGGATTCGGCGACCTTGGAAAATAGCTGCCTCCAGATCGTTCCGGGTTCACATCGCAAAGTGATACCGCACGTCAAAGCGACTTCAGACATGGCATTCGGACAAATGGGTGACCTCGGTTTCGTTGATACAACCGATGTTGTCAACTTAGAGATGCAACCCGGTGAGTTCGTCCTTTTCAATGAACGGACGCTACATCACTCAGAGGCGAACCGCTCCGCCAAACGGCGTATCGGCTTGGCTGTCCGCGTTATTTTGCCTATCGTTAAGGTTTTTGATTGGGATGCACCACGACATGAGCTCATCGTCATTCACGGCAAAGACCCCGTTCAGTTCAATAAAAGGTCTTAATTATTATTCGTAAGGAGAAACGATAAATGAATCGTCAAATTACCCTCGCCTCTCGGCCCGTAGGGTATCCGAAAGCGTCAGATTTCAACTTGGTTGAGGTGCCAATTCCAACACCTAAAGACGGAGAGGTATTAGTAAAAACCATCTATCTCTCCGTTGACCCATATATGCGCGGACGGATTAATGCTGCGAAGTCTTATGCCGCTAACGTTGAGATTGATGAAGTCATGGTCGGTAGCGTCATCGCCGAAGTGATTGAGACAAAACATCCGAATTTTGAGATTGGTGATATCGTCAACGCCGGTATCGGTTGGCAGGAACACGGTGTCGCTGCTGGCGATGGACTGCGAAAAATTGATCCGGCAATTGCCCCTATCTCTACAGGTGCAGGGATTCTCGGTATGCCGGGTTTAACAGCCTATTTTGGCTTGCTGAAGGTTGGGAAACTTCAAGCGCGTGAAACCGTCTTTGTCTCTGGTGCTGCCGGTGCCGTCGGTTCTGTCGTCGGACAAATTGCGAAGATTAAAGGCTGCCGGGTCGTCGGTTCCGCTGGAACTGATGAAAAGGTCGCGTATATTGTTGATGAACTCGGTTTTGATGAGGCTTTTAATTATAAAGAAATTGACGATTATAACGATGAACTTCAGAGGCTGCTGCCTGATGGTATTGATGTCTATTTTGACAATGTTGGCGGTAGCATTACAGATGCCGTCTTCCCGAATTTAAGAATCAAAGGACGGGTCGTTATCTGTGGACAAATTTCGCAATATAACTTAGAGAAACCAGAGATGGGACCCCGTTTCCTCTGGTTTATGATTACCAAGCGCGCCCGCATCGAAGGCTTCCTCGTCTCTGAATTCGCTGACCAGCATGCAGAGGCACTCGTTGAGATGGCAGAATGGCTGCGGCAGGGCAAGTTGAAATACCATGAAACGATCGAGGAAGGTGGCATTGAAAATGCCCCTGCAGCGTTTATTAGCATGCTAAAAGGGGGAAACATAGGAAAACAACTCGTCAAGATCGCTGACCCGAGTTCTTGATTATAGTAATCTATAACGACATCTGTGTAGAATCTGTAGGGGTAGGTCTTGTGCCTACCCCGCACTTTTACTTCGCAATTCCACTAATATCCCTTCTCCTTATCAATCACGCTCAGGAGCGGTTTGCCAACGAGCATCCGTTCCAGATTATCACAGAAAAGCCCGACTGAACGGTCTAAACGAATCGGTGAGCCGCCAGCAACGTGTGGCGTAATTATCACGTTCGGCATATCCCATAGTGGGCTGTCAAGTGGTAATGGTTCTTCAGGCGTGACATCCAACCCCGCACCACCAATGCTCCCCGAAGTCAGTGCTCGGAGCAGTGCCGGTCCGTCTACAATCTTCCCACGTGTGACATTAATAAGCAAGGCATGCGATTTCATCTGTTCAAAGGCTGCGTCGTCAAACATGCCGTGGGTCTCTGGTGTCAACGGGGCGCAGATCGCAACGACATCGGATGCTGCGAGGAGGTCGTGGAATCGATCCATCTTCCAGACTTCATGAACAAACGACGGTGCTTCAACTGCCTCTGGATCGACAGCGATAACGCGCATATCGAACCCTTGTGCCCGACGCGCGACATCAATTCCGGTGCCACCGAGGCCAACGATCCCCAGCGTCCGTTCGCTTAATTCCCATGTCGCCAGACGGATAGGCATCCGATTGTCCCATGTCCGTTCGCGAACGGAGCGTCCGATACCTCGCAGGAGACCCAGCAGTAAAGCCCACGTCTGGTCTGCCAAATGCGGTCCAACGAATCCTTTCGCACTTGTCAAAATGACATTGCTCTTGACAAATTCGGGGAACAGTAGTCCATCGACACCTGCTGAAAGGACTTGCACCCATTTTAACTGCTTCGCATTTTCAAAAAGTGAACGGTTAAATCCGCCGAATACAATATCAGTGTCCGCGATTTCCTGCAGTGCTTCTGCTGAATTCTGTGGACGGACAAGCGAGAGCGTGTCGGAAACCGATTCGATCTGATGTTGTTGTTCTGCTGTAATGTCGGTATTAATCAAAATTTTCATTTGACAGTCTCCTCTCTGTCGTGGTATTCTATATACAAAATAACGAAATTCCTATACATTAACCAGCAAGTTTTAGCTTGCAAACTACCCCAAAAGACACATTTCTTTACAACAAAGGAGCATTCTATTGTGATTCACTCATTTTTAGTCCGTAACCGACGGTCTCCTGTCTTTTCTATACCTATCTTTGCTATCAGCATTTTTCTCGCTGCAATTTTTATTGCAAGCTGCGGCGACGAAGGCGACATCACTGAAGACACCACAGGGACAACCGATGTACTTCAACCCACGACGACACCACCTGCTACTCAGACACCCGTCCCCGCGGAACAACCCGCCGAAGTTGAGGTGCCACCTGTAGTTGAAGAACAAGGTGTCTCTTTTAAGGACGATATTCAGCCAATCCTCGCTGAACGATGCGCCATTCCAGGGTGCCACGCTGCACCGGGTGTTGCTGGACTTGACCTCACGCAATATGACACCTTCAAAAAAGGCGGAAACGGTGGCGCAGCCTTCAACGCCGGCAACGGTAAAGGCAGCCTTGTTGTTAGACGTATTGACGGCGGTGGTATGCCTCCGATCCCACCCCCGCTTGATGCCGATCAGGTCCAACTCTTCATCGACTGGATCGACGAAGGTGCCGAGAACAACTAAATTTCAGCGGTATCATAACACCTCTATTCCGTTCTGTCAAGATTTAAAATTCGCATAACCATTGGCGCGTCCCTTACGCGCCTTTTCTTTTAAATAGGGCTTACGCAGAATGCTCTTTTGTAGCATAACCTGTTAGGTTGTGCGTTCCAAAGGAAACCGTGTGCGTCCAAGCATTTCCATCTAATAGAATGCCTTACGGTCAAAATTGCGTAAGTCCTATTTAAGAATTGCACTTTCTGCAACCTTTTACCTTTCCTCACGCGTTATTATACTATAAGACCTTTATCTTTCACCAAACGGCATGAAGGTGCACAGTCTATTCTTAAGGCAAGGGTAAAGAGATGAATGAATATTCAACCCATGTTACGTCTGTGATTGATGGTGATACTTTTACAGCTTCAACTCAAATAATTCGCTTGGCAAATATAAATGCTCCCGAAAGCGGCACACCACAAGGACGAAGCGCAACTGTCTATCTGAAGCTCCTCATAGGAAAGAAACGCGTCAGGATCAAACCCGTAGCTATTGATCTTTACGGTCGCGCAGTCTCCCATGTGTGGCGGTATCCAGATGGCTTGTACGTTAATCGAAGGATGGTTGATAGTGGACATGCTGCTTGGGTGTAAATTACCGTCTTATGGCTGTTGGTGTTGGGTTTCCGAAGTATCGTGCGCTGAGGCTGTTGTTTTAGGAGTATGCAAAATCTGCAGAGTAAGGTATGCAGAATTTGCCGACTGCGAAAAATTTGCGTAGTTGATATTTTGCGAAAATCCGCTAATGATAAGGTTTATCCAATTGGCACGAGAATTGCACTATATGAAATATGCCAAGCGATGTTTAACTGGTTTGTTATACTACCACTTACAAGGATGAAAAAGTGCTTAATTTTCCGAAATCTCTACATCAACTCCATATCTTTGAAGAAGAGGGTAAACTTTACGCCGCTGATCTTGATAAGGCACAGCTTGTCGAAATCTCTGCTGTCGTTGCTCATATCCTGAAACTCGCGGAGACACAGCCTACAGAGGCGATCACAGATGCCCTGAAAACTATCTATGATACGGCTGAGATTGCACAAGCATTCGAGGCATTAACTGAACATGATCGACAAGGTTTGCTGTTTAATCGTGGAGAAAATCCTACAACCCCCTTTTCCAGAGAAGACAACTCACCACATCTATTATTGGTCCTGCCAGGATTCAACGCTGACACCCTTTCAGACATAGAAAATACCAGTGCCGGAACTAACATCGCGCTCGCGTATGCTATTCAGGCACTGAAGGAGTGTGCTATTCTCTACTTTGCTGGCACACAAAACAGAAGACTCAGTGAGAATCTCTACGAAATTGATTTGAATCTGCACGACATATTGCGCGCCCCTGAAAAGGTGGCAGAGCAATACAGCGGTATTCTTACACTTCATTGGGAACTGAATGAGGAATCGGTTCTCTCTCTCTTCCGATGTCCTGAGCTTCCGCCAATCCTGATGCAAATCCATGCTGTGCGTGGGCATGGCGGCACGGGTATTCGTTCTGTACTCCTTCATTATGCAGCGTTGCGAGATTGCGATGCCTTTACTACTCCTTCGGATTCTGTTGGGGACTTCTATTCTCGCTTCGTCTGGGATAAAAGTGTTTTCAACACCGTACCAAACGGTGTGGATCTAAACTTATTCTGCCCAATGGATAAACAACAAGCGAAGCATGAACTTGCAGAAATCGTCGGAGATGAGCGGATTAAAACGATGCCCACAGTGGGTTATCTCTCCCGCCTTCAAGCTGAAAAGGGAGCCTCTATCTATCTAAAGTTGGCGGAACTCAATCCACACATACTCTTTTTGCAGGCGGGTTGGAATCAAGGCAGATATGCACACAGAACAATGCCAGACAATCTCGTCTATGTTGGATTCCATCCGCGTAAGAAACTACCACTAATTTACAATGCTTTTGATGTTTATTGCTTCCCATCTGTGTCTGGTGAAGAGACTTTTGGATTGACAGTCCTTGAGGCGATGGCATGTGGGGTGCCTCCCGTTATCTCCGATTTCGATGGTGTTCCTTCTGTTGTCGGAGACGCTGGTTTAATCGTTCCAGCCGTGCATTTTGAACAAGACATTGCTACCATCACTAGTTACGCCTCGCCGTTAGACTTCTCCCAAGAGATAAATCTATTGCTAAATGATAATTCACTACGGGATGCCTATGCGAAAAAGGCGTTGTCTCGTGCGCAAACGTTCACTTGGGAAAAGAATGCGCAGCGGATCCTCTCACTATTTGAGGAACTGAATCGAAAAAAGAAACTCGTCTCTCAAAATCGCCTTCTCCCATTTTTCTCCCCCTATTGGAATGCCTATCGGAAACAAATTGAGCAAAAGTCTGTCCTTTTGAATCTGAACACGCAATACGAGAAACCGGTGAATCCACTCAACGTCTTCAACCAACAGGTTGAAGATGGGTTGGTCCTCACTCTCCTCAAAACGCATACTATCAGGGAAGTGGAAGCGGTTCTCACGGAACTTATGGAAGATGAGAATGCCGCCAAAACTATACTGGCAAGGTGTCAGGGTTTCATTCAAGCTACAGCATGAGGTTTCATAATGAAAGTTCAAACAAAATACCGAGTACATAAACACCACAAATTTGAGCACGGTGGAAAAAAGTACGCCGCTGATATGGAATTCGATGTCATTGTTAAAATAAACGATGTAGAGTGGGAACTTCTTAATCGGGACCTCGCGGAAACAATTTATGCAACCGTTGAGGGTTTGAAATCCCAATTTAAAACAGAGCAGATTTTTGAAGGGATCGAACGGTTAGAAAGTCTTTCTCAGCGTAGGTGTCTGTTAAGCCCAATTAGTAGAGTAATTGAAGAGCATACTCGAAATCCAGAGACAAAACTTAAGCTCCTTGTTCCATTCCAATTCGCCTTAGAAAAAAACACACTTGATACTATCACAAACGAGAATCGGTATCACCTACTGAAAGCACTTTCGAAATATACTGAATTGGAAACTATTGATGTGACCGGTGATGAAACACCTGACATCCTTGATTTTGTGTCTGTTCGAGCGATAAAGAAACCAGAAGAAAATGAAAGAAGTTTTCCCTTACCGTGGTATGTAGGAAAGGGTTACGATGGCATTCTCCTCCTGAGTCAAGTTCTATGGTATGATACTTTGTGTTATCCACAAGAAGTCCCTATCCTTTACTGCGCGGAGAGCGATCGGAGGCTACGGGATCTGGTACTTGACAAAACCTTAGAACACTCTACCGCTCAGAAACCTACGGATCTAATTTTACCAAAAGCATCGTGGCTCACCGATTGGTTTTCGGAATTCGGGGTAAATCCTGCCGGAATGTATACAATTTCAGAAGGCATCAATGTCGTTGAACCTATTGGAAAGGCATTGGCAAAGCAATATACTGCCTCGCTTACAGAAAACCCATTATTTTCACAACAACCCGTAGTCGGCATTATCTCTGGGTTTGAACCTAATATGGCAGTGAGGGTAATTTCAGAATTGGCGACATCCAATCCACATATTGCCTTTTTCGTCTATGATTCGATTTTGGCGGAACATTATAACAACAAACCCAAAAATGTCGTGCTTTTCAGCGCGGACGATGAAGATACGCGATCAGTGTTACCGATATTTTTCCAAGCGTTGGATATCGTCTGTTTCCCAGCCATCTCGGGGACTTCTCCGTCGTTGGTTCTGGAGGCAATGGCTTATGGCACCCCGGCAGTTGTTATCTCACAATATGGACTCCCGCCTGAAATTGAAGGTGCGGGGATTCTTGTTCAATGCTCCTTTAGCAAGGAACACGACTTGGAGATTCCGATGCGGCAGTTGTCAAAAACGATAAATCAACTCCTAAAAGACACAAAGCGGCGGGGGAAGTATGAACAGATAGCAAGAAGTTTTGCGGCAAAGTACACATGGGATCGTACTGCAATGGAAATTGTTCAATTATTTAAACAGAGTGCTGCGCGTGCCAAGACGCGCCCTCAACCCACAATGCCAAACCTGCTTCCACCAATTTTTTGTCAGTATTACGATCCGCGAACCGGCAGGACTTATCCAAGAGCATATAATCAAGAAACAAAACGCTTTGACAGTCTTGAAAACGCTTTAGCAGTGATATTATCTAAACATCATACACCTGCTGAAGTGGCGTCTGTTTTCAAGCATTTCCAGCGCGACTCATTTCTCGCTGGAAATGGACTTAACTGTAAGGTTTAGATTTTCAAGTCTAAACTGAGTTGAGTTAATCCCGCCGGGGCTGAGATACCCGGTATAAAGAAAGGAGAAACCTGAATGAAAAATCTCAAGTCGAAAATCCGAGACTTCCTTGATTCCGAAGAAGGTCGTGTCGGTGTGAAAACGCCGTTAGCACTCGGTGTTGCTGCGGGTGGGCTGATGCTTGCACAGGCATTTGTTGTCACACCTCAAGCTGATGCATGCACCCAGGCAGACGACTGTGCGGGAAATGAAACTTGCATGGAAAAATGTCTTGACTGGGTCTGGGTTGCAGAGGAAGAGTATTGGACTTGCCGCGTTTGGGGCATGGGATGTGTGGAAGTTTAATGATGTAGACCCTATCCCATAACTTTAACTGCTTTGCATAGGTTTGTTTACAAACCTATGCAAACCCCCGTTAGCTAAAGGATATACACTCATGAAACGGATATATGGATTATGCGCCTTGATCTTTGTGTTATTATGTCAACAAATTTGTACGCTTTCTGCCAGAGTCCCAAAAACCTCAAAAATCACTTTTCAATCTAATCGTGATGGCAATGATGAAATCTATTTAATGAATCCCGATGGAAGTCAACAAATAAATTTAACCCGGCACCCTTCAGGTGATTTTTCTCCAATATGGTCGCCTACAGGAGAAGAAATTCTTTTTCAATCTAATCGTGATGGCAAATTTGACTTATATCTTATGGCTGCCAATGGAAAAAATGTAAGGGCAATCTTTCGAGAAAGGAGAAACAGAAACAGTCCGAGTTGGTCGCCGGACGGAAAAAAGATTGCTTACGCAAGTAACGGATCCATCTACATCTCGACACGAGATGGGAAAAATATTAAAAAAGTAGTGCAGGGTCGGGCACCTGCCTGGTCCCCGATTGGAGAATGGATAGCATTTATTCCTATGCCGCCTGTCGAAATCCGGTTACTTAACACCGAAACTGGAGAACAAGAACCGATCTTTAGAATCCAATTAGGGGGCAGGTTAGAAGATGTTTCATGGGCACCGGATGGTCATCACCTTGCTTTCTCTGGAATTGACAGAGCTTTCTGGCAGCAGCAGACTATTTACACATTGAATCGTAATGGAACAATGGTTAAAAGAGTTCTAAAACCTAAGGCACCCTTTTGGGTAGAAGCGGTCACCTGGTCCCCCAGAGGCGATAAACTCCTTTATGTGCAAAGGGCAAATGGACAGTCTCAAATCTTCAAAATCGGTTTGATGGATCGTAGAGGAGAACAACTCACCCACGAGGGGAACTTCAATTCTGATGCTCATTGGTTTGACCCTGTTGGTCTACAGGTTCAGCCGCAGGCAAATCTTCTGACAACACGATGGGGAGAACTGAAGCGGCAGTAGTCTGCTTTTTTCAGATAGAAACAGTTTTCAAGCGTTTCCAGCACAAGTGAATTTTCTTGCTCTGGAAATAGGCTCAACTGTTCTGGTTGGGTCAATTCCGCTGGGTGTGAGGTACCCGGTATAAAGAAAGGAGAAACCTGAATGAAAAATCTCAAGTCGAAAATCCGAGACTTCCTTGATTCCGAAGAAGGTCGTGTCGGTGTGAAAACGCCATTAGCACTCGGTGTTGCTGCGGGTGGGTTGATGCTTGCACAAGCCATGGTGGTTATCCCAGATGCTGCAGCACAAGGATGCACTGTAAATGCCGACTGCCCAGGGGCTCAGGAGTGTGTTGAAAGATGCGTCCCGAACCATGGGGTGAACACTGCTGGAAAGAATGTCAATAAATTGTTAATGAATCTTCTTGAAATCTGAAGGAGTTCATTGCTAACTCAGGTGTAGCGGTTTTACCGTCACACCTACCTCAAGGGCATTTTTGAAATTTGTTTTTTCCTAACAATATTCCTCTATGGGTGTTAAACCGCTAAGGAAGAAATCAAGAAGAATGAAGGAGAATCTATATTATGCTTAAGATAGTGTATTGGACAATCAGTTTCTTGATCATAACAAGCGTTTGGACATACGCCGCTGAAAACGTGCGGTCTATCTCTTTTTCTTCTAACCGAACAGGAAACGCCGACATCTATACTATTGATACAAACGGCAAAAATCTTCGTAACATTACTGATCGACGGACGAATGAGGCTGACGCGACCTGGTCCCCAGACGGTCGTTTTTTAACGTATAGCTCCGATCAAAATGGAAACTTTGAGATTTATGTAATGGATATCGAAACAGGGAAAAACCGCCGGTTGATACAAGATCCTGGAATTGACGCGTGTGCCGCCTGGTCTCCAGATGGACGATGGATTGCCTTCTGCTCAAATCGTTCAGGTTCGTTTGAAATCTACAGAATCAATGCCAGCGGTAAGAACCTGCAGCGATTGACAAGGCTTCCAGGAAATAACACAAGCCCGGCGTGGTCACCTGACAGTCAACAAATTATCTTTACTTCTTCCCAACGTAATGAGAAAGGGCACGGGGAAAGTTTCCTCTATGTGATGCGTGCTGATGGGAGAAATCTTAGAAAGTTCATCAAAGTTGCCTCTGGCGGTCCCTCTTGGTCTCCCGATGGAAATCAGATTCTCTTTTCAACAACGCGAAACGATGAGGATGGAGAGGATACCTTTGACCTCTTTGTTATAAATCTGAATGATCAAGGGGTCCGTCAGTTGACGCAGGAACCTAAATGGGAATTGGCTCCACAATGGTCTTCCGATGGTCAATGGATTACATTTGAAGCACGAGAGCCTCGGCAGAACAAAACAAGTGCTATCTATGTTATGAACGCAGCTGACGGAGAACTTCGTCAATTAACAGAAGAATTGTCGATGAATTGGTCCCCCGCTTGGGTACCGATGCGAAGCACTTTTCCTGTTCAGCCAAATGCCTCAATGCTAACAACGCTCTGGGGTAAACTCAAACAGAAATAACAAATCTTTATGAATATATCGCTTACTTGGTAGTGGGGTTTGTAGTCTCCCTGGTGCGCAGCACCCAAGTAATTCTAAAATCTACCATATATTCAGCGTTTCGATATAGGTTTGTTGATGAACTTATAGAAAATAAAGGTTTAGGAGAAATAGGCTCATGAAACGCACATGTTTGTGGATTATTCTTGCTGCTATCTTGTTAGGTCAAAGTGTTTATTTAGCTTTTGCTCAAACACCTAAAACCGCAAAAATCGCTTTTCAATCTAATCGTGATGGCAATGATGATATCTATTTGATGAACCCCGATGGAAGTCAACAAATAAATTTAACCCGGCACCCTTCAGGTGATTTTTCTCCAATATGGTCACCTACAGGGGAAGAAATTCTTTTTCAATCTAAGATTTAGGAGAAATGTAATCATGAAACGCACACATTTGTGGGTTATCCTTATTTCCATATTGTTAGGTCAGGGTGTTTGTTCAGCTCTTGCCCAAACACCTAAAACCGCAAAAATCGTGTTTACATCTAATCGCGATGGTAATAGCGAGATTTATATTATGAATGTGAACGGAAGCGAACAAAAGAACTTGACGCAGCACAGCGCACGGGATGGAGCACCTGTCTGGTCCCAGACAGGTGAAGGCATTGCTTTTCACTCTGATCGGCACGGCCTGCGGGATATTTACATTATGGATGCTGATGGAAAAAACGTCCAAAAGTTATTTAAGGACTTGGTCTATAGAGAATTCCCAACCTGGTCCCCAGATGGAAAAATGCTGGCTTATTATCGTTGGGATGGAGATGAAAGAGCAATCTATATTGCTCATATAGAGGAACAGCGAGAAGAGCATATCGCATCCGCGGGACCTCTGGCAGGTTTTCCAGATTGGTCTCCCGACGGTTCAGAGATTATCTTTACTTTTAGGTTTGAACACGCTCGTGGTACCGCTTTTCTTCGTGTTGTAAACATCAATACTAAAGCAGAAACTACGCTTTTTGAACCTGATGAACCTGCCTCATTATTTCATGCGGATTGGGCTCCGGATGGAAAAAAAATAGCATTTAGTTGGTTGAAAAAGGGTATTTACGTCCTTGATGGTAGTAATAAAGCCGAAAAATTGACTGCTGGAACGTTTCCCGCTTGGGGACCACGGGGCGATGAATTGCTTTATGTAGAGCGAGGCCAAATTTTCACTTTCAATTTGGAAAGTCGCATCTCTAAACAACTCACAGGTGGAGCTGGGACAATCAATATTGAGCCTAATTGGTTTGATCCAGCGACTCTTCCAGTTCAACCCAACCCAAAATTGTTAACAACGCAGTGGAGTAAATTAAAAGAGAAATAAGATTCCTTAACACTATTGAAATTCACCTTTTGCTAATATCCCTTTGCACTGGTAAACTTCAAGCAAAAAATTAAGGAGAACCCATCTTATGTCTATTAAAGGAGTATTTCTGCTAAACAGTCTCTTGATCCTAATAAACGTCTGCGGATACGCTGAAGACGTTCGATACATTTCCTTTTCTTCTAACCGAGAAGGAAACTCTGATGTCTATATCATTGATACGAATGGCGAAAATCTTCGCAATCTCACTGACCAGCACCGGACAAATGATGCTTACGCAACTTGGTCCCCTGATGGTCAATTTCTCGCCTATACTTCCGATCCGAATGGAAATCCCGATATTTTTGTCATAGATATCGAAACGGAAGAAAGCCGCCGGTTAACAAAGGATCCTGGAATTGACTTCCTGGCTGCGTGGTCGCCTGATGGACAATGGATTGCTTTTTGCTCAAACCGTTCGGGTGCCAATGAAATCTACAAGATGGATATCCGTGGTAAGAACCTGCAACGGTTGACAAATCTCCCAGGAAGTAACACAAGCCCGGCGTGGTCGCCTGACAGTCAATGGATCGTTTTCCGTTCTCTGTGGCGTAATGAGAAAGGTTTCCGCCAATATTTCCTCTATGTGATGAGTGCCGATGGGGAAAATATAAGACAGCTCATAAAAGCTGCAGCAAGTGGAGCATCGTGGTCTCCAGACGGAAACAGGATCCTCTTTTCAACGACGCGAGACGGTGAGGACGGAGAGGGGACCTTTGACCTCTTCGGCGTAAGACCGAGTGGGGAGGATCTTCGTCAGTTGACAAATGAACCTAAATGGGTGATGGGACCGGCATGGTCACCTGACGGCCAGTGGATTACGTTTGAGGCACGGGAACCTCGACAGAATGCAACAAGTGGTATCTACATCATGAATACAACCAGCGGAGAACTTCGTCAATTAACAGACGAACTCTCGATGAATTGGTCCCCCGCTTGGGTGCCGGTGCGAAGTGCTTTATCTGTTCAGCCAAGTGCTACGTTGCTGACGACCCTATGGGGCAGACTAAAGCAGAAGTAATATACTTCGATGCATACTGTCCTTGTAAATCTGAGATAGACATACTGAGTGGCAGTTTTTACTGTCACGCTTGCCTCAAACGTTTTTTGGAAACCTATGTTTTTTAAATCATTCCGCTGTGGGTAGTAAATTTTTAGTAGAGGAAAATAAATGAATGATCAAAGGTGGATCTTATATCTAAGAACGGTCTTTGTGGTAAGCCTGTTTTTACTTCTGCTGAGTGCCTTGGCTTATCCAGCTGAAGTTCCGTATATTTCCTTTAGCTCTAATCAAGATGGAAACTGGGACATTTACACTATTGATATAAATGGTGAAAATCTCCATAACCTTACCAGTCGAAGAAGGACATCAGACATCATAGCGACATGGTCTCCTAACGGATACTCTTTCGCTTATAGTTCGGATCCGAATGGGCATTCTGATATTTATGTCATGAATGTTGAAACAAAAAAAAATCATAGATTGACAAAAGATCCTGGAAGTGACGTAATGGCTGCGTGGTCACCAGATGGACAGTGGATTGCTTTTTGCTCAGATCGTTCAGGTGCGTTTGAAATCTACAAGATGGATGTGCATGGTAAGAACCTACAACGGTTGACCAGGCTCCCGGGAAAAAATACAAGTCCAGCCTGGTCCCCCGATAGTCAGTCGATCGTTTTTAATTCTTTTTGGCGTAATAAGGACGGTATCCGAGAACAATTCCTCTACGTGATGGATGCCGATGGACAAATGCTATCTATGTCATGAATGTAGTCAGCGGAGAGCTTCGTCAATTAACAGATGAACTGTCAATGCATGTGGGTCCTGCTTGGGTCCCTGAACGGAAGGCCTTTCCTGTGCAGCCCAATGCCGCGTTGCTAACAACGCTCTGGGGTAAACTCAAACAGAAGTAACAGGCTTTTATGAATCTATTTTCTTGAGTTAAAAGTTAAATAAATGTGGAGGTTCGATCCTAAAATGGTAATGAAACGTACATGTATGTTGGCTATTCTTGTTTCCATATTTTTGTTTTTTGGCATTTCTTTAGTTTATGCCCAAGTTCCAAAGACCGCCAAAATCGTCTTTTCATCAAACCGCAAAGGAGATTTTGACATTTATGTAATGAATCCTGACGGAAGTGAGCCTGTCAACCTCACCCGCCACCCTGGAGGCGATGCTGGACCTATCTGGTCGCCTACAGGCACACACATCCTTTTTACGTCTAACCGAGATGGCGCGTGGGATCTGTACATTATGGAGGCGGATGGAACAAATGTGCAGAAAATCTTTAAGGATCTCGCACGAAGGTCCAACCCATCTTGGGCTCCCGATGGAGAAAGAATCGCTTATTCACAAAACGGAACTGTTTATACTGCTACCCGGGATGGCGAGAATGTTGCATCAGTTACAAAAGGGATATATCCCCGTTGGTCGCCCAATGAAGAATGGATAGCATTCATTTTGGATCCACCAGGTGAAGGAGGAAAGTTTGGAATCGGGATTTTTGACCTCCGGACACGCACACGAAGAATGTTTCTCGAAAATCCTCGACGACCATTGATTAGTTCGCTCTCATGGGCACCAGATAGTTCAAAACTCGCTTTCTCTTGGTTCAACCCTGAAATATTTCACTTACTGACCGTCTACATAATGAACCTTGATGGCAGTCAACTCAAGCGAATTGTAAAACCAGCTCGGGCCTTTTGGGCTGATGGTCCGGTTTGGTCTCCCCACGGTGACGAACTTCTTTATGAACATAGAGGTCATGGAAAATCCCACATTTTCAAAACCCGTTTGTGGAGTCGTACATCAAAACAACTCACACATGAAGGTCGAAATTATGCGGGCGATTGGTTTGATCCGAAAACTTTGCCTGTTCAGCCGCAAGCGAATCTTCTGACAACACTTTGGGGGAAACTCAAGAGGAAATAACGTACTTCTGTGAACACCACCTATGTGAATCTAAGATATACAAACCGATTTGAATACCTTGAAAACACTTTAGCAGAGGTATTGTCCGAACATCATATATCTGCTGAAGTAGAATTTGTTTTCAGGCATTTTCAGAGCGAACCATTTCGATCTGAAAATGGGATCGCCTCTCAAGGTCGAGCAAATCCCGCCGGGCACAAGAGATTTCCCGGTATAAAGAAAGGAGAACCTCAATGAAAAATCTCAAGTCGAAAATCCGAGACTTCCTCGATTCCGAAGAAGGTCGTGTCGGTGTGAAAACGCCTCTGGCCCTCGGTGTCGCCGCAGGTGGGCTGATGCTTGCACAAGCGTTCGTTGTCACACCTGACGCAGACGCATGTGTTAACAACGCTGACTGTGATGGTGACCAGCAGTGTGTATGGAAGTGTCTTGATTGGGTGTGGGTTGATTGGGGCGACGGATTCTGGACCTGTCGCGTAGAGGGTATGGGATGTGAGTAAGTTTAATGCTACCTACTCCATATCCTAATCTAATCTTTGCATGGAGTTAATCATAAGTCCATGCAAAGGTTAATCCTTCCTAAGGGATATACGCATAGAAATGGCTGCTAACAGTATCTGGGGTATTGTCCTCATCAATTGTAGACAACTTCCAACTAATACCATTTCTAAAAGTTTATCTCGCATTAACCGAACCCACTCACGTCACACCCAGTAGGTGCGGTTTCTAACCGCACCGAGCAGTGCTGAAAAATAGCCAACCTTTTAAGAGGAATTATCAATTAGAATTGGTATAACAATAGTAAACGACTAAAGAATTCACTTAAATTTATTACTGGGAGTTTCTGTGAACACATTTACGTACGAAATCATCTTACTCTCTATAGCATTTGCTTTTTGTGGTTATGCTTGCTATACGGATATAAAAACCCATAAGATACCCAATCTTTGTTCGATGTGTCTCATTTATGCTGGCACTCTCGGGCAACTAATGGGTTGGTTCCTTGGGCTCACCACACCCGTGAATATTGCAATCACATTCGCGGTGAGTGGTGCAATTGCCATCGCGTTCTATACGTTTGGTATCTTCTCGCCGGGTGACTCTAAGTTCTTTTGGGGACTCTGTTTAATACTACCGCCATGGTGGTTTGGACATATCCAAGAGACGTTGATATTCCCGCCTATAGCATTGGCACTCAATATCATCATCCCTTACACGATCATAGCGATAGGCTATCTCATCGTCCAGTTAATCCGGGTACGTGGAACTGGTACGATGATCATCCAACTCATCAAGGCATCTCTCAATCGAGATGCGGTGTTGGAGAAATTGTTCGGACTACTCCAGTTTATTCTTATTGGTGCCGGACTTACCTATCTTTTTGAAATTATAGAATGGCAGTTAGATCGGGTGATGCAGCTTATCTTGGCGTTGGCTATTTTTGGCGGCGTACAGAAAGTATTAGGTCCCTTTTTGAAAACACCGACATCTGTCGTCATTGTACTGTTTGGCAGCGGTTGGCTAATGTTCAAAAACGCACCCTCCATCGGGCTGCTGCTCGGTGGACTCGCCTTTTTCTTCATCTTTTATTTGCTTATCTTTGTAGTAGCGAAACAGTTCGTGCTTCAGTTAGCAAGTATCGCTTTTGATCGGATAGTCGAGGTGTCAAACCTCCAGGTCGGGATGATTCTCAGCGAATACATCTTCAAAATGGAGCAGGCCGACGGGAGTGTTCATTATGATAAGCAAGTAGACAAAAAGGAACGCCAAGGAACTGAGTTGATAACGACCGACCCAGTCGGACTCTCCGCGGCAACAATTCGTAAATTACAAAATTTAGTCAAACAGAATGCCTTTGCACACTTCGACAACAGAATTCGGATCCAGCCTGCCATTCGTTTCGCACCCGTCATTGTATTCGGGGGATTGTTGACGGTGCTTTGTAAGGGCCCCTTTCACCTCGGGATAATCTCCCTTTTAAATAGGTTTTTTTAATAATGAAACTTGCTATCGTCACTTTAATTCTACTAACGCTTGTCATAGGGGTTCCGCCGCTGTATACGCATTGGGCGGAGTCTCGTAGACAGCAACAGATTCAAGAAATTAAGCAACATGCGCGTCAACCGATAGGCGAAACCCTTGAAACTACACTTTCAATCCTTAAAGGCGAAGAGCTTCCTTCTGTCATTATCCTGTACACCGGTGGCACCAAAAGCCATTTGGAGCCTTGTGGATGCTATCAGGAACAGTCAGGTGGATTACCGAGACGCGCCCACCTTGTTTCGCAAATCCGTAAATATGGAATCCCCGCGCTCTTGGTTGATGCCGGGAATATTTTTGATGGCACCGAGGCCATAGACACACGACGGTGTCAGATAAATCTCAAGGCGATGTCTATGATGGGATACGACGCGGTAGCATTGAGTCAAAGTGACCTCGCTTACGGTGATACTTATATCAGTGAACATCGTGATGCTGCATCATTCCCATTTCTCGGCGAGGGCCACATTCATACGCGACCCTTTGTGCTAAAAACTGTTGGTAAGACCACTGTTGCCCTTATAAACGCTTCAAACAACGGTGAACTGCCAGACGCTGATATTCTCATTGCCTTGGGAGAGCAGACATCGGCAGAACCACGAGAGATTGACGTTGTCATCAGTCCTGAAGAAGCAGAACTCGGACAACAAGCGGACGGAACACTTTACGTAGGTTCGACCCCCGAAGGGAAAACATTGGGATTTTTGGCACTCTGGGTGAATTCAGAAGGTGAACTCACGCGACACCACCCCACGCAACTTGCACTGACAGGCGATGTTCCAGAAGATGAATCCCTGCGCCAGTTGTTAACCGACTTTTACCGCGAAGTCGCTGAATCTTCTGAACATCAGCCACTTTTCACTGATCAACTGCTGGAGCAGCAGACAAAAAACGGATATGTGTCGGCATCGGCGTGTCAGGACTGCCATGAGCAAGAATACCTTCAGTGGTCTGCTACGCGGCACGCTTTCGCCTTTGAAACCCTTTTGAAAAAGGAGCGCTACTTCGATCCAAATTGCGTCTCATGCCATACCACTGGCTTCGGTTACCAAACAGGGTTCCAAATCGGCGACGAAAAATCAGCGTTCAAAGGAGTCCAATGTGAAACTTGCCACGGTCCTGGTAAACAACACGTCGGTAATCCCAAAAAGACGAATATTCGGCTCGCTGCTGAGACTTCCCTTTGTCTTAAATGTCATGACACAAAACATTCTCCCGGATTCACAGAGGTTGTCGCACTGCACACCAAAGATGTAGACCACAGTCGAGAACCGATGAACCTTGAGGAATTGTTAGCATCTCGTGTCTCACGCATGGGGAAACCGACGTTGGAACTGTTTGTCATGAGTTACTGCCCTTACGGGGTTCAGGCGGAGGAGAAACTGATCCCGATTGTCAAGAAATTTGGCGACACAATTGACTTCAAACTCCGATTTATTGCCCAAGAGAAGGAGAGCATTTCTCTGAAAGATATAACACCCTTCACCAGTTTACACGGATACCCCGAAGTCGCAGAGAATATTCGGCAGTTGCTAATAGCGAAAGAATACCCTGATAAGTATCTGGACTATATTCTATGCCGTGGAAAAAAACTGAATCAAAGCTGGGAGGCGTGCGCGCAGAAACTTGACATTGATGTCGAGAAAATCCAGACGCTTTTCGATAGCCCGGAAGCCGAACAACTCTTTCGAGAAAACATTAAGCGTGCCGCTGAATTGGGTATTAGAGCCTCTCCAACCATTTTAGTCGATAACCACCAATTTCGAGCAAACCATCTGTTACGAGCAAGCGGCACGCCCTGCCAGTAATGTCCACTAACAGACATTTTAGAAAGGAGGTAAAATTATGAAATGGTTACATTACGCATTGTCTTTAGGGTGTTTGTTTTTCCTCATTGTAACGCCTTCCAAGGCAAAGATAGGGCAAATATCCCAAGAGATGGGAACTTCTCTCTATGACGTTTCCGGACTGCGAGACATCGAAATTCCAGACCTCAGCATCGTGCAGCCAGATCCAATCCCAGAACCCAAGCCAATGCCTGATCCCGGAGAAAACCCGAAACCGAAGCCGCTTTAGAAACGAGCAATGGCGTGTCAGAAGGATTATCCTTCTGACACGAAGTTGATTCGCTTGGATTTTTCGTTTGTTCTGATAAGAATTGAGAAGGATACAATATGCAAGCAATTATTTTATGTGGTGGGAGTGCAACACGTCTCGGAGCAACCGCTAAACGAACCCCGAAACTCCTCCTGAAAGTCAAAAACCGTTCTATTCTTGAATGGCAGTGCGATTTGCTAAAAGAGGTTGGGGTCCAGGAGCTCGTCCTCGCTACCGGACACCTCCACGATGTACTCCGAGACACTATTGGCGAGGCTTACGAAGGGATTCCTGTTCGTTACTGCAAAGAAAACAAAAAACTCGACACCGGCGGTGCCATCAAAAATGCAATGCAGCATATACACGATTCTCCGTTCTTTGTATTGAATGGAGATGTCTTATGGCGTGATTTTTCCCTCAAGCAAATGGTATCTACCTTTCGAGAAAACATGGAGGGGTTACTATTGGGTGTCTGGGTAGATGATACCCGCCCTTACGGCGAAATTATCTCTTCAAACGCAGGACAAATTACAGCATTTCTGGAAAAACCCACCGCGCTACGAAGCGGATACATCAATGCCGGTGTCTACCTCTTCAACAGTACAATCGTTCATAAATTTCCTGAGAACGATGTGTTCTCTCTCTCCTACGATGTCCTTCCCAAATTAGAAAACCTCTATGTTCTTAAGGCCAACGCCGGTTGGATAGATATCGGGTCACCTGAACGTCTACAAGCAGCACAACAGCTTTTTTAAGGTAAATTTGATACACGGAGCTCTGGATAGATGTGCTGGAGGCGGAACACCCCATTATCTTCTGTGCCTATGTAGAGGGTGCCACCAGTCGCAGCAAGGGAGGTGACTGTGGTGGATGGGACTTCTGAAGTAATCTGCCGCCACGTGTTTGTATGATTGTTTACCTGATAGACACCGGTATCACACACACCGTAAAGTCTCGAACCATCTGTCGCAATCCGATTCATAGTGAGTATATGCCCATCAGTATCACCGAGAGCGTGCCAGGTTGTAGCATCGTAAGAATTCATCACACCCGCATCCGTTGAAATATAGACAGTTGAACCCACGACTACAATCTCTTTAAAGTAGGTAAACGGAAACCCAAGGTTTTCGGTGATGTCGCTCCAAGTGTTTCCATTATCTAAAGACTGAAAGAGATGTCCGTCCCGCTTACCCGCGTAAACAACATTTCGCGAGACACCAAGCGTGAAGCCTTTTCCGTACGTAGGCAGAGGCTCTCCCTGATCTTCTAAACCGGTGTAATACCATTCTGTCTCGCTGGGATGCCACCTGAAAAGTTTCCGCCGATGTTCCATAAAAACCGTTTCTCCGGCAAGCGTGAAACCACCGTTGGCAGCATCTTCTTGAAGGACAAGAGACCTATTTTTCCACCATAACTGTTCCGTTTCATGAACCTTGACGTTTGTTTCCCTTGCGCTTTGGACCCTTTTCTGCCATTCAGTTTGTAGGTAGTCTTCCTCAAAATCTGGCATATCTTGGACATGTCTGAGGGTATCGTCTCCAACCAAGAGATGAAAAAGTTGCGTTCGACGATCATAACCGGGGCTTATATAGAGAGTGGTGCTTACATAAAGAGTCGTAGCGGTTGCTTCGATCTTCGGAACCCCAAGTTTATATCCATCGACCATGTTAACGGGCTCCCAAGATTCACCACCGTCTTTTGATTTAGCAATGTTTCCAGCGGTGGCTGCGTAGAGAACGTTTTTAACAGTTTTTATATCTCGGATATCGGAATTCGGGATTCCTGTCATAAAAGGGTGCCAGGTGAGACCGCCGTCTGTTGAGCGTGTTATTCCACCATGATAAGCTCTATAAAAATTGTTCTCATCCAACGCTATAGTGGGAACCGGTCCAAAGGCGTTTGGGTCCTTTCCAGGATCCATCCACGTCTCGCCACCGTCATCGGAGCGTAACACTCCACTAAAACCCATCAATATAAGCCTCTTCCCGACCGGAACGACCCTGATTGAGGCCGTCATCTTAGTCGGGTATTCTTGGTTACTGGGTGTAATATCGGTCCATAAATTACCAAAGTCGGTCGAATAGAAGGCTTGTGCCGTGGGGCTATGCAGCAGATCTGTGTTTGTCCCGACGTAGATTCTGTCCTCGGAGACTGCTAACGAACTAATACTGTGTTCTGTAGGGACCGGCAATTTTTTCCAATGATTAGCAAACCGGAAGAGCCCTCGACTTGTTCCAACAAACAAGGTGTTATCAACGGCAAGCGCGTCCCAAATACGGAAATTGAGAGTGCCTACATCCGGCGCAGTATCGGATTGCAAAACCTCCCCAATAGGTTGCCATGCCTTACCGCCGTCCTGAGAACGAAACACCTCTGTTCTCAGGATCAGATACAGGGTCTTATCGGCGTTCTGTGGACCCTGTGCTTGAAATCCATCGGTAATAACCAAGGCAACTGCCTGCCCTTCCGGGCGGGAGCCGAGATCCGTCCACGTTTTACCGTTATTTGTTGAGGCTAAAAGCGCGTCGGATGTAACCATATAAAACGTATCGCCGCGCGCTGCCATGATCCGACCGAATTCCTGAGCGGGACCGCTGGCACTGACGAGTTTCCAAGCGTCTGCTGCCGCTGTGAGACGATAGAGACCGGCTTTCATAGCAGCGTAGAGTGATTGGTCGGCGGCGAGAAAGAGCCCAGCACCTGAGACCGATCCTATACCTTTCGCCTGAGTCCATTGCAGTTCTGTCGCGGGAACGTTTGCCTCTTTCGGCAGCAAGGGTGGAACCGAACTCAGTCCGAGTTGTTGACCAGATCCACTATTCTTACCAAGGGTATCAACATTTCCGAGTTGGGTTCGCGTATCGGGTTTCAATTTCAGCGGAAGCACAACGGGTGCCTCTACCAATTCAATCGTCATCTCTGCTGTCGCATCTAAACTGTAGGGCTGCTGGAAACGAAATAACGCCCGGGTACCGAAACCTGTCACCAGAATAAGAAGAAACGTTGATGCGAAGGAGAAAACCCATGGGGACCAAGGTTTACCCATAGGCGGCGGAGTCGGTTGGATACGAGCCACTTCTTGCATGATATTCGCAATCAGGGTTGGCGGAACTTGGAAAACACCCGAGGCATCATGAAGCAGTGCCTCTTGACCCGCTAAGCGCTTGCGCGCACGATGGAGGCGACTCTTAACCGTATTCGGTGATACACCTAAGGATTCGCTAATCTTTTCACACGGCATTTCTGATAGATAATGCATTGTTACGACGGTGCGTTCGCTCTCCGGCAGCTTCTCAAGGAGACGTTTAACGGCGGCACGTTTGAATTCGAGGTCCGCATCTTCAGCGCATCTCCCGTCATATTCGACATAAGAAAGTTCCTCAATTTGAGCCGCTGGCATTGCGTCCAAAGAGGTCGTGCGAGGCTGTTTCTTTCGTAGCCAAGCGATGCATCGACGCGTCGCAATTACATAAAGCCATCCTGCAAAATTATACGGCGGTTTCAGTATTGGCAACTTTTTGTATGCTTTTAAAAAAACGTCTTGTGTGAGCTCCTCGGCGATGTGAAAGTCGCCTATCTTCTGCCACACCAGTGTGTGAATCCACTTCTGGTGTTTCTTGACCAGCACAGTAAAGGCATTTTCATCTCCATCTAAAACACGCCGAATTAAGTCATAATCATGGGTTTGCATCTCGCTTCGCTCCAAAAAATAAAGATAAAGGCTTTATTATATAATAACGCGTATGTGAGACCCAAAGGTTGCATAAAATGCGATTTTACGAAAAATATCCCAACAGTTCGACAATTTCCCAAATCTATTATCCGCAAACATAATGAAAGTCTTATTTCCGCACCATTGTTATACCATTTCTAAAAGTTTATCTCGCATTACCCGAACCCACTCACACCACACCCGGTAGGTGCGGTTTCTAACCGCACCGAGCATCGCTGAAAAATAGTCAACCTTTTAAGAGGAATTATCAATTAGAATTGGTATTAGTTTACTAAAGACGCTCATTTTTTGCAAGGACTTTAGTTCCACCGTCCAGGGCTGTTTAGTTTTAAGAGATAAGTTTACCTACGTAAAGGATTTCTCTTGATGGAAGCCCGAATTTATTCGGGGCAGCACACTTTTCCCGAACAAGTTCGGGCTTCCGGACGTAAATTATTGGAAAACTGAATGACCCTGTGCCACGGTCAGTGGAGTTCAGTTTCAGACTATCCATTGGCTTTATGCAAAATACGCAGAGTTAGGTATGCAAAATTTGCCGAGTGCGTAAAATATGCAGAGTTGTATTTTGATGAAATCCCTAACGGTATGGGATCTTACGATTGGCACGTAAATTGCTTCTTTATAGATAGGGTTTACGCAGGATGCTCTTTTGTAGCATAACCTGTTAGGTTGTGCCACTCAAACGTCTATGTTCTTCAGAGAACCCCATCTAACAAGGTACCCGACGGTCAAGATTGCGTAAGTCCTGATATATACATGTTTAGCGTGTTTGAAAATCCACTTCCCTGAGAGGGTGAGAAATTTAAGAAAATTGCCCACTTAGGGTGTTTGTAAAGTCCAGCTCTGTCAAGGAGCAAAAAAGGAGAGAATTAAAAATGAAATCTACTTTAGTCGCAAGTATTCCAGCCCTCGTCGTACTCTTTGCACTCGTATTTGGCTTCGGAACATTTCACGTGGTGGTCCAGAATGCAGAAGCGAGTGATAGTGATGATTGTAAGCAACTTGCAGATGATTGTAGTGATGCGCAAGAGAGTGCATCTACTGCTTGTGCCAGTGGTAATGTAGAACGGTGTGAAAACGCACAAGCCGAAGCAATGCAAACTTGTAGCGATTATCGCAGTAAGTGCCTTTAAGACAATTGGTCGCTGTAGCTGCTTACCAAAGAAGCAGCTATAGCCTCTCATATATTGACTATATTAGGAATGCGAAAAATGAAAACCGAGATGATATATACACTCAGTGTACTTGCAATAATGGTTGTAATCGGTATTGGTGTATGGTTCGTACTTCAATTAGATCAGATTGCACCCATGGAAAAGTCCACCGAGACGACTCCTAATGCAGATAACATAACCCAGGTCTTGAAAACAGATCCACCCATAGAACAAGTAAAAGAACTCACCCCAGAAGAACGCGCCCTTAAAGGAAAAGAGACCTTCCTTGCAATGATGGAGTTTACGGGGGTTGACACGGAAAACAATACCTATTGGAGATTACTCCATGAAGCCGTTAACTCTCCAGAGTATATGGAATACCAAAAGAAGCAAGATGAACGGATTGGAATAGATCTCGACCTCTGGTGGAGCTTCCTTGAATCGAAAGGCCTGAGTTCTGGACGCATGGCGCAAGAAGAAAGGTTCCGCGAGCACTTTCCAACTGGCGATTATGCCGATTATGAACCTGCAATGCGAAAACGCCTTGCTGAACTCTTTCTGGAGGCAGGACTTTCTACTACGGCGACGGATGCGGAAAGTGTCCGCGGAACACTCAACGTAATAGCACAGTTCCGAGCCGAAGATGAAGCACATCGCGTCTGGATGCGTGGGTATTTCAACGGATACGTCGGCGACTTGGAATGGGCACAGGAGATTCGGAAAAATGCTGTACGTATTGTTACAGATGTGGAGGATGTCAATGCCGTCCCTGAGCTCAAGGAGCCTGCTATTCCAGGAATCGCAACTTATGTCAAAAATCTCTTCCAGAAAAGATAGGAGAACTAACCAAAAATGAAAGATACATATATTCTATTCACTGTTATCATACTCACTGTCGTTGCAATCTCCGCCGTTTTCGTTGGTTATGCAACCGACACGCTGCCAACTGATACACCCCGACAAATAGCAACAGCACCTATTGGGAACACCGCTATCAAAACAAAGAAAGGGTGCAGCTGCTGTAAGGAACGTCTCGCAAAGTTCCGAGAGTTTATGGAGAAACGTAAACGCCAAAAGGCTGCTGCACAGTGAACCGTAGGGGCTGGGTTACCCAGCCCCTACGAGCGAGCGATCTGGGTTCGCTATCGTGAAGTGTCAACTTATTTTCAGGTTTCACTGTAAAGTAATACCATTTCTAAAAGTTTATCTCGCATTAACCGAACCCACTCACGTCACACCCGGTAGGTGCGGTTAGAAACCGCACCGAGCAGTGCTGAAAAATAGTCAACCTTTTAAGAGGAATTATCAATTAGAATTGGTATTATTTTCAGGTTTCACTGTAAAGTAATACCATTTCTAAAAGTTTATCTCGCATTAACCGAACCCACTCACGTCACACCCGGTAGGTGCGGTTAGAAACCGCACCGAGCAGTGCTGAAAAATAGTCAACCTTTTAAGAGGAATTATCAATTAGAATTGGTATTATTTTCAGGTTTCACTGTAAAGTAATACCATTTCTAAAAGTTTATCTCGCATTAACCGAACCCACTCACGTCACACCCAGTAGGTGCGGTTTCTAACCGCACCGAGCAGTGCTGAAAAATAGCCAACCTTTTAAGAGGAATTATCAATTAGAATTGGTATAAGTTGCTAATTTGTCAAACTTGTCAGTATTATAGTGCATTCTAAAAATAAATTTGCACTCCCGACCTACGGTAGGCGAGATTTCCTAACCTCGCTGATGTACAGCGTATAAGTAATTATCGGCTTTACTATATTATGAAGATAAAAAAATTAAGTATTACCCTTCTGATTGTTAGTATCTTATGCCTTGCCGCGTTCATTCGTTTCCAAGGCATCACGAATGTTCCATCGGGGCAGCTAACTGGCTCGGATGGTTATCTCTATTATCGGCAAGCGCAACTCATCTCTGAACACGGGCAGTTGCCAGAGCGGGATATGCGTCGATGGCTGCCCCTCGGTAGAGATTTAGGGCAAACCCTCAATCTCTACAGTTATGCCCTCGCTTACGTTCACAAAGCGGTCGCGTGGATATTTCCGAGCGTCACCCTGTATCATGTTACCGTTTATATGCCTGTTGTCTGCTTTTGCATAGGGCTTGGGGTGCTTTGCCTCTTTTTCTCCCGAACCTTTGGGGTCCTTTTTTCGAGCATTGTTGGTGTGCTTCTGGCGACCCTCCCAGGTGCGATCGCCCGGAGTACGGCTGGCTTTGGAGATAGAGACAGTTGGTGCCTGATGCTCGGTATCCTTGCTGTCACAACCTATCTTACCTCGCTACAGCCGCATCATCCACGCAAACGTCTTTTATGGACAATCGCCAGCGGTTTTGTTGTATTCCTTGGAGGGCTCAGTTGGGAAGGCTTTGGTGTTTTTCTCAGCATCGTCCTTTGTATTGAAATCTGGCGATTTCTCACCTCCGAAACTGAAGATGGGTTGGAATTCTATCTACTCTGGGTATGTATCTTTGTGCCACTGCTCTACCTTGCATCCGCGGCGTATCGAAGTGGGCAAGGCTTTTCGACACACATCGCTGCCCTGATGCTCGTACCACCGATTGCACTTTTGGGTATCCGTTACCTCCGGCATTTTCTCATCACAAGGTCCCCCTTTGCCGCGAATCTCCGACGACACGCTCGCACCCTCGCACTCGGATTAACCCTCGCAAGTGTTGCCCTCGGCCTCGGTTATATCCTTATACAACGCGGCACTTTTGCCGATACCACCGTTCCTTTCAGTCAAAGCACGCTGATGCAGAGTATTGAGGAACTGCAAAGCACTTTTCTGATGTATTGGATGACCCACTACGGCAGTGTCTTTATGTTGGGGAGTCTTGGGGTTATCATGTTAGTCTTCCGATTTTGGAGAATGAAAGGAGTGGTATTTGCGGTTTCGCTGATACTCTTCACCGGAACAACCTTTTATCGGAGCGTACTTGATTCCTTTTTTGGGGTATTCGTTGGCAATTTCTTATTCAGTATCGCAATTGCTACCTGTCTCATCGGATTTCTTGTGCTTGCATGGCAACGAAAAGCTGCCGTTGAGAATGAACTCATCTACATCACCTTTGCCGTATGGTCGCTCTTCTGGATCGCACTCACACGCGATGCAGAACGCTTCAACTTTTTTGTTGGGGTATCCATTGCCTTCTTTACCGCGGACCTTATCCTTTTCCTTACCACTTTTTATGCCGCTAAAGTAAAACACCGCCTACCCCAACTTCTCTTAAAAACAGCGATTCCCGCACTAATGCTGACCTTGATTCTGTTCTGGGCACCTGTCGGTGGGCACGCAAATCGTACCATGTCCACTGCCATCAAATCTCACAGAGCAACACCCGGAAGAGGCAGCCTCGCTCAGGCGTTCGCTTGGATGAAGCACAATCTACCTTCCACTGCTGTTGTAGCTGCCGACTGGAACCACGGGAATCAGCTCAATGTACTCGCTGGGGTTAAAACTATTGTTGATCAGGACCACTACATGCCTCATCGGATAGCACTCTACCGACAGCACGTTAATTTCGCTGAGACTGAACGCGAAGCGTTGGAGTTTCTGAAATCTCACGCCGCAACCCATCTCATGCTGACGGGTAAAGAAACCGCTACGGCACCGTTTCTACGCGGAGAACCCAGCAGCGCGTTTCTGCCTATTTATCCGACAGAAAACTTTACGAAGGCACTCGTTAAAGTCTGGGAAATTTACTATCCAACCGAAAATTAACACAGTTTTTCATGGGTTAGCGCACTTTTTTCCAGTCCAATGCATTTTATGCAACCTTACTTCACTTCAACCGCGTTATTATATTATGAGGTCCACAAGATGTAGAAAATTGTATAAAAGGTAGGTAATACCATTTCTAAAAGTTTATCTCGCATTAACCGAACCCACTCACACCACACCCGGTAGGTGCGGTTTCTAACCGCACCGAGCATCGCTGAAAAATAGTCAACCTTTTAAGAGGAATTATCAATTAGAATTGGTATAAGATAGATAGCGTCCACATTTCAATTCAAAAAGATAGGAAAAGTAATGCTTCATAGAACCAAAGGAGATACATCGCAACAGCACGTAGACGGACCGCACTCAATTACAAAACCCAGAATCCCGCAATTTGCCCCTTCTCGTCGACTCCCAGAAAATACATTACGCGGCAATTACGAGAGCATTATTGGAAGAAGTCCACAGATGCTCAAAGTTCTCAAACAGGTTGATAAAATCGCAGATACAATAGCGAAAGTACTGATTTGTGGTGAAACAGGGACGGGTAAAGAGTTGATAGCACGTGCTTTACATCAGAACAGCGAGCGGGCGCGAAATAAGATGATTTCTCTCAACTGCGCAGCGATTCCCGATATGCTGCTTGAGAGTGAATTGTTTGGACATGAAAAAGGCGCGTTTACCGACGCGAAAACACAACATATCGGCAGATTTCAAAGGGCGCACAACGGCACACTTTTCCTTGATGAAATTGGGGATATGCCGCTTGCTTTGCAAGCAAAGTTGTTACGAGTTATTGAAACAAACGAGATTGAACGTCTCGGCGGAACGAAGCCTATTCCAGTGAATGTTCGCGTTGTTGCAGCGACGCACTGTCACCTTGCAAAAGCGGTTGAAAATGGCACTTTCCGCAAAGATCTTTACTATCGCCTGAAGGCTGTTTCTGTTGCTTTACCCTCCTTACGCGAACGGCGAGAAGACATTCGCGTGTTAGCGGAATACTTTGTCAAACAACATTGCAAGACTTACAACCGGCCGGTGCGTAAAATGGCACCAGAGACACTCGACCGTCTGCAAACCTATCCCTGGCCAGGAAATGTCAGAGAATTGGAAAACGCATTAATCAGTGCAGTGCTCCTGAGCGACGAAGAGGTTATCCTACCCAGACATCTGCCTGAAGAAATTTTGGCGTTTGGACAGCCACCCGCGAACGTTCCACAAGAAGCACTTGCATCTGAAAGCCGACAAGCCACCCATATTCCCCTCGGTACAAGCCTCAAGGTTGTTGAAGAAGCCTTCATCCGCGACACTTTGGCGTGGCAGAACGGAAATCGGACGAAAACGGCGAGGATATTAGGGATTAGCGTACGGACATTGCACAATAGATTGAAAGATTAGGAAGCACGTCTTTTTTAAGTCTAAGACCTTATGTAGATTGAAGTTCTGGTGGGAATTTGTTGGGAGAGATGAAACTGATGATTTTTATCTACTTCCAGCAAAGAATCGATCCGTATAAACACTAATCCAAGGTTGCGTTTGATGAAGACTTATACTAAATCAATGAAAGTGAGAAATAAAAATGTTACTAACATTTGAGGGTATTGATGGGTCAGGAAAAACCACAATATCAAGGATGGTTTACGAAAAACTAAAATATAGAATTCCGCAGATTCAATATCATGAAAAGTCTTCTACGGACTTCGATCATCCTTACATACGAGATCAGGTATCGAAATTACGGGAAGTTCTATGGCCCCCCAACCTCGGTGAACAAAAGCACAATGTATTTGGGGATTATTATTGGCTGTTTTTAATGGCAGCTTGGTTTTCAATACAGAGTGTTAGGTTGAAAAGTGATCGGTCTCAGAGGAACTTGATTCTATTTGACAGCTGGTATTACCGTTTTGTCGCAAAATTCATAAATAAAGGTTTTGATAAGGAGTGGCTCTTTTCAATTTTTGATGCCACTGATGAGCCCGACCTTGTTGTTATGCTTGATATAGATCCGCAGCTCGCTTGGAAAAGAAGATCAAAATTTAAAAACATAGAAATGGGGAAATGGGATGGATTTAGCGGTGATGATTTTGAATCATACTGCAAGTACCAAGCACAAATCCGTCAAACGCTTTTACAATTTGCCAAAGAACGGAGATGGTTCGTAGTCTATCACACAGATGGAACGACTGCAGATGAAATGTCGCATTTGATTTTTGAGTATATCCTTTCAAGGCACCCGAATTCCTAAGCGGTTATCTGAAAATGGATTACACAATTCATAAATAACAGTTTACTCCTATTGGAATTTACTCATAGGATTTACTAAATACGTTTTCTGGGTCAAAGTCATAAGGAATTGGTCCAGAATATTTTAGAGGATATTACTAAACTTGATGACATCAGGCTTTCAGGACTCAATAGAGCGTGAGATGACCTTAGTTGTTAGTTCAGAGACGCCGCGGGGAATTATAGATCAGATCAGTCTTTTGCGTTCAATCGGAAGGTATAGGTTGGTACCTCGGAATTCTGAAACTATTCATGATTTTTACTTTGATACCCCCGATCAGCTGTTAGAGAATCAATTGCTTGCTCTGAGGGTTAGAACGGTTGATACAAACTTCTTTCTCACGCTAAAAGATCGCGCACAATCATCGGATTGGGGAGGCGTAGAACGATTTGAAGTTGAATTGCCCTGGTCTCACGATGCCTTAGTTAGGTGTGTTGAAGAGCTTATGGACAGGGGCATAAACATACGGTACCAGAGTTCCAATTTCGATCTTGCTTCCCCTCAAATTGTGATGCAGAATCTAAACTTAATAGTAGTTCAGAACCGTACAATTGACAGAAAAGTTAGACATATTATTTTACATGAAGGAGACGGTCTTGTATTTGCTGAACTAACGATTGACTCTGTTACCTACCATTTCCGGAATTTAGAAGTTCACCATCATGAAATGGAAATCGAAGCGAAAGTAAAGCATAGATCCATAGAACTCAGAACTTTGGTTGAACATTTAATCAGAATGTATAAACCTGCGCTGCGAAAATGGATTCACAGTAAAGTGGCTATTGGTAAGGTTGTTGAAAGATTACTAGATGAAGGGAACCTAAAAAATTTATTAGACTTCAACAACGATCTCTTGCCTATTGCTTATGACAAGATAGTGGACTGTCTTGAGCCAAACAGAGTAAATGATTGAAGTAAATATTCAAGTGGTTTAAAGCAGGGGTTGTCGGTCGTTCGTCTTGGGGGCGATACTGGCATGGACGAAAGATGTTTGGAGAAAATCTATGTTACTAGATTCTGAAACCTTGCAGAGTAAACTTGTAAGATGCCTTGGAAAATTGTTTCTCTCGGAAAAGGATATACAGCAGATGGAAAATCTCCTTCAGGGGGTTAGACATTTTGATGCCATGGATCTGTTGAATGTTGCTAGAACTCATGGAGTTACTCCGCAAATTTATCACAATCTCCAAATCCTTAAAACTCGCGGATTTGAAATTTCTTGTTTCAATGCTTTCCTTGTCCAAGCGCGGTCAGGCTTAGAAAAAATGAAAGAGTATCAAAAGAAGTTATTCGCAGATTTGGAGTTATTTGCGGGGACAGCTGAAGGGATCGCAGACAGTTTTATGGTTGTTAAAGGAGCGTGTTTTAAAGATTTGTATCCGGTGGGTTCTTTTCGACCTATGTTTGATATAGATTTGGTGGTTCTCGGAGATGTTGTATGGGAAGTCATTGATGCTTTTAAGCAGGTTGGGTATCGTCCCAAGCGCATCCGTTTGGAGAGTTATCCGTATTCAGTAACGCGTCCAAAGGGCATCTTGGGAATCGCCGAGATGCTTGAACTAGATGGAAATTTAAAAATTTATCCTTTTGATTTACATCTAGGGGCATTTCCAGGATGTGGTGATGGACTTCTTGATTTGGATATATGGAAGCGAGCACTTTCTCTGAAGGTTGGTAGTCGAGAAGTCTTGATGCCTTCGCTAGAGGATTGCCTTCTTATCATCTGCTCACACATCAGTCGTCACGGCTACGCGAAATTGAAAGATTTAAACGATATGAGTGCTTGTTTAGAAAATGCTGGCGATAACTTAGATTGGAGCTACTTATTTCATTCTTTGAAAAAAAATTCACTCCAAGCAATTTTCTGTGGTTTATTGGCAAAACTGCAGCTGGACTATGAGGTCAAATTACCCAGTGGAGTCCAATCAAGGTTGAAACCAAAAAGGTTGGGGAGTCTAACCTCAAAGATGTTATTTTCTACGGGAAGAGAAAATCCAGATTTTCATGGAGGTCGGCAATTGATTGCTGGACGTTTTTTGCAGGCTTCTTTCTTGTACGATTATTATCGGGACCGAGTTGGTCCCTTCACGGCTCTCAGAGAGGCAATTTCTGGATTGTATTTCCTATTCCAAAGCGGGCGTCCTTATCGGCTATGGGATGCACGCGAAATTCAGTCCTTGCGTTCCAATCGACGCATGGTTATTATTCCTATTGAGACAACGACGGATGAAGTGTGTTGGCATCTTGAGAAAATTCATCTTCCGGAAGTCGAGCAATTTGCCTTAAAATCGGGAGTTTCAGTAGAACGCATCAGCGATGAGACCATTGTCTGGAACAACGGTCATCCTGATGAACTTATTCTGACCCCCGAAGGTTTTTATACGCAAAGTGCCTACAATGGGGATATTGGTGAAATGGTATTAAAAGATATGCAACGAGTGGCTTGTGAAGTGACTGCTCAATTGAAGCAAGCAGGGGCAATTCAAGCGAAACGCGTTGAAGTATTTCATTCAATAGGCAGTGTTTCTATAAAGTGAGGTGGATATGGCTGTTGATGTAAGTGTTGTAATTCCAACCTATAATAAAAAAGATTTTCTTGAGATCACTTTAACAGCACTCGGATTCCAAACCTATCCTCTAGAAAAGTACGAGGTTGTTGTTATCAACGATGGTTCAACGGATGGGACAGAGACGCTTGTTTCGTCTCTCAAGGTGCCTTATCAAATTAACTATACACATCAGGAAAACCAAGGGTATTCGGGCGCGAGGAATCGTGGCATAGAGAAGGCATCCGGCAAAACGATTATCTTTATTGATGATGACTGCATTCCGACCCCAACTTTCATAGAAAGTCACATGGAAAATCATCAAAAGGGGGACAATTCTGTCGTTCTGGGATACAAATATTTAACTTTTTCTCAGATGCTCCCAGATGACTCTCCTCGTAAGGGGCTCTTGATAGAAACGTTAAGCCGCCAAGAGGCTTTGCGTCACTTAAGAAGCATTCCCGTTGGCACAATGTTAATCCATCCTCAAGACTTTTCTGATGGATTTGACAAACTCGCCCACTTATCTTATGCCGGTGAAAGAGATCGATGGGAAAGGACTTATGAAATTCACACCCCTCAACTGAATGGATTCCGCCTTCCATGGTTGTTATTGACAACAGCAAATTTCTCCGTGAGCAAGCACCACTGCGTAGAGATCGGTGGATTCGATGAGAGTTTTAAGGGGTGGGGATTAGAAGACTTTGAATTCGGATATCGCTTATATAAGCAAAGACTCAATTTCGTGCTTGACAAAGCATCCTTTGTTTACCGACTAATACATTGGGATAACGTGACGGAAGATCGTGTGGTAAGCAAAGTAAAGAATTATACCCACTTTTGCCAAAAGCATCCTGATGTTGAAGTCTACCTCCATTGGCGTTTAAGTACATCCCAAGTGGATATATTGACTTACAATGCGTTAGTTTGTCAATATTATGAATTGCTCGAGATCGCAAAGTTCATAGCAGATGATTATTATAACTTAGTCAAACACGAGTGTGAATCTTACGGTTGGGACATTGAGTACAGAAGAACTAACGATGGTTAAAACATAAAGGAGCTTTCAATGACATTAGATGCAAGCCTTATTATACCAACATATAATAAAAAAAAGTTTCTGGAGTTAACACTAACATCCCTTATCCATCAGACGTATCCACATGAAAGCTTTGAAGTAGTTATCATTGATGACGGTTCGACGGACGGGACTCATGAACTTTTTTCTACATCCACACGCTTTCCCTTTCAGCATGTATATGTCAAGCAGAAGAACGCTGGACGTTCCGCCGCGAGAAATGCAGGAATCCTAAGGGCGAAAGGGGAGACAATCATTTTTATCGACGACGACCAAATAGTTCCTTCACAGTTCGTTGAGAGCCATCTGAGGCCACACCAGCAAAATCGGAATCTGGTTGTTGGGGGTTACCACGCACATGTTTTCTCATTTGTCCCAGACGCGCTGAGACCACGGGCGATTCTTTCCTATTTGCAAAAGTCGTTTCCAAAGCAAGAAAACCTATCCGATCTACGGTCAGAAGATCCTTTGATTGCAGCAGAAGACATCAATTCTGATTTCAATCAAGTGACTCGCCTTTCCTACGGGATGGATGTCAATTTTGAAAGAATAAGTAGGATATATGGAGAAGATTTAAAAGGGTTCTTTATTCCTTGGATTTTCTTTGTTACGTGCAATGTTTCTGTAGGCAAAAGCCATTTACTTGAACTCGGTTTATTCGATGAAAATTTCATAGGCTGGGGTATTGAAGATTACGAAATGGGTTACCGCCTTTATAAACACGGAATCGAATATAAGCTCTGTCGAGACGCAATAAGTTACCACCAGTTTCATTCAAGAAACTTTGTCCAAGCACGCGAAAGCGAACTGATAAACTATCAATACTTCTGCAAAAAGCATCCAGACGTTGCAGTCTTCCTTTATTGGCGAAAAACTTATGACGGTCTCAACATTGTTGACTATAGTGCAATCGTCCAAGATTACTGTGGGTTAGCCGAGACGGTTCCAGGTTGTCAACTTCTCTCAGATTATAAAGACCTTCTAAAGCACCGGCTCGAAACGCGGGGTTTTAATTTGGCACTCCGGCAAGAATTCTGGCAATTGCCCTCCCTTGCAGAGAAGGCATTGGAAGACAAAAAGTACGAAAAGGCACTTTTCTTTGCTTTGAAATATATTAACTGACATTTATCAAAGTTGTGGTCCGACTACTAAAAGCGTTGCCTAAGAGCG